>CAYGXH010000176.1:0-6423 GCA_964353675.1 uncultured Chlorobiaceae bacterium | reverse complement strand
GAATTCGCTTTTGCAAACTTTAACAGCTCTCTGCAGGTTGTACCGTCCTGCGGCTCGGCAAGCTGCTGAACTTCATGCAGGTCCTTAAAATTGTAACCCGTATTAAAAAGCTCTGGAAGCACATAGAGATCGGCGCTCTTCGAGCTCATAATCTCTATAGCAGATGCTATATTTTTCTTGATTTCCCCAAAAATCGGATTTGTTTGTACAACTGCAAGGCGCATATTTATCTCTCTATTATATATATAATTATTTCCAGAAAAATCCTCTAATTCTTCGATCTTTACGAAAATGTTCAAGCGCATCAAAATCCAGATCGAAGAAACTAATGTTCTTTTCACCGATTTCCGTAAACAATTTTTTCGGATCTGCCGTAGCAGGATCCGCAAAACCTCCGACTCCGCATGTGCGGTATTCCGTCAGTGAAGAATCTGCGTGCCAGTCGCTGATACCGATGTACACACCGAATTCATAGGAGCGCTGTATGGCAAAGTTACGCCACAAGGAGCGGGAGTATTCAAGCGACGGTTTACGACTTACTGAAAGCGCGGGGACAAGAACAACATCGGGTAGTTTTTGGGTCTTAAAGAAAATGTCGCTGTACCAGAAATCGGCACATATAAGAATAAGAAAGTTTTTTCCATGGATCGTTATCTCACCCAGCATGTTACCTGGTGAGACATGCTTGCTTTCGTTGAAGTACGGACGAAGTTTCGTGTATTCGCCGATGATACTGCCCTTCGCATCCCATACTGAACCATAATTGACTCGTTTATCTTTATATATCCGTCGGTGCGATCCTCCGACGATCACACATCCTGCCAGACCTGTCATATGTTTCATGAATGAATCGTAGATCTTTGGATCATCAGCGTACGTAAAATGTTCAGGTAGAAGAATAACATCATCGGGTAAAATCGAATCCCTGACCGAGCATATTAATGATTCAATCACTTTACAATTTTGTTCAGAGTCCCCGGCACGAAGCGGGGGTTGAATGAGGACTAAACGCACAGGCGGCTTACCTGCTTCCTTTGCGAACGAGAACTATTACCGACGCGGTTACCGCACGACTGCATAGACAAGCTCGTCGATAATGGATCCATCCTTAATGATGCCTTTTTTCAAACATGATTCGAGTTTATATCCAGCTTTTTCCAGAACTCTTCCCGAAGCGATGTTGTGAGAAAAGACAGTTGCCTGAATCCTGCAGATATCGAAATTTGAGAACACATACTCCGTCACTGCCTTCACAGCTTCTGTTGTGATTCCTCTGTTCCAGTATTCTTCGCCGAGCCAGTAACCAATCTCCGCAGTTTTACGTCGAATCCCTTCCTTGAGTAATATGCCTATACCACCGATCGCTTGTCCTCCAACAACGATTGCGAAATGCCTGGCAGGTTTTTCCGCGACGCAATGCTGAATCCACATGCGCGCATCTTCCATCGTATAAGGGAAGGGGAATAGATCATCAAGATTTACCCAGATGTTCCGATTGTTGGCGTACTGAACGAGCGATTCCTCATCGCCTCTTCTCCATGGCCTTAGATGGACGCCAGCAAGGAGTAATTGGATCACAGCAATATTCCTTTAAAATGAAGCATTTGCTCTTATCGCGACTTAGCAAGTGTATCTAATTCTTCCAGACTCAGATGTACACTCACCACAAAAGGTTCTTCCCCTTTTAACCAGTGACCGTATGTAGTCAGTACAAAAGTGCCGTCATTTAATACTTCAACACCCGGATATGCACAGTCAGCCGAGACTTTATTATCCATCAGCCGCACCCTGTACTGCCCGTCGCTTCCATTAATAATGTCATCGTACTTCCCGACCCATGCAATCCAATCGCCGTATGTCGGAGAATTCTTTGCCATATCGCGGAAGGAAATTAACAATCTTCCATCCGGTGCATACTTGCCTGTATGGCGATCACCCGTGAGGGAAAGCGGAAGCTCGCGCGGTGCGGACCAGGTTGCCCCTTCGTCATCCGAAAAGATGATGAAAGAATTTCGTCGCCTTGAATTCTCACGCAGGAGGGCAGCAAGCTGTTTTCCGTTCGGCGACCTGATAACACCGGGCTCGCAGAGAGCGACGGTATCGGCTTTAAATACTTCTTTGGGAAATGACCACGTTAGTCCGCCATCCCCGGAGAATGATTTGTAAAGAGTCATCCAATTTGAAACTTTCCCATTCTGCCGGAAGAACCTTCCATCGTCGTGAAACATTGCAAGGTAGCGTCCGTCATTCAACCGGACGACACTCCCCATCACGACAATGCCGCCCCAATTCCCAACCGGATTAAGAGGAGTCCATGATTGTCCGTCGTTTTCCGAAACCGACAGCCGCGCCGGATAAAGTCCTGAGAAAAGGACGAGTCTCTTGATTCCTGCAGAATCGATTGTCCGGAAAATTGTTGGAACCTCTTTTGATGTTGACCAGTTATCAGGTACCGGCAGTTGCTTGCTCCACGTTTTCCCGCTATCAGTACTTTTTTTCATAACGATCTGACCACCGCCGTGACCCATCGGGTATACGGTAATAATAGTATGACCGTCCTCCAGGAGAACCGTTGTCGGGTGCCCGAGGTACTGACCTTTTTCTCTGTCGACGACTACCTGGCGGGAGACCTGGTTTGACAGATCGAGCGGGATCAGGCTTTGATGCTGTAGAACTGAATTCATACAGGATAAAAAAACCAGGAGTGAAAATACTAATTTTATCGGAACCATAGTTTGTTTAGTGTTTTTATTTTAAGCTGATGTCTCAGTGATCATCTGACACCAAGCTATTCAGAGTTGGGATATCTGTAAAAGTATTAAAGCTATTCGTTAGAAGCAAACCGCGAAAAGGATATATTACCCATGATTAAACCTTTACATGCAATGGCAGTCCAATTATATTGAGGCGCCTTAATCCCTGCGGCTAATTCTTTAATCGCGGAGTCTCGTTCTTGTACCCTCTCCCGCATGCAGGAGAGGGATGCTGTGTTAATGGGATGTTAGGGTGAGGGTAACAAGTACTCAGGGAATTATGAATTCTCCTTTGCAACTATTATTATAGATAAATCAATGACCTTATTATGAGAATTCTGCGGATTATCTTCTTCCCACTTTTAATTACACAAACCCTGTGTGCACAAAACACATTTATCGAAGGAAAAATAGCTGCCAGGGGTAAACAGGAACCCATTCCCGGTGTTTATGTCAGTTTTAAAAATCAAGCCGACACCACAGAAAAATATTTCATGGTAGCTGACACACTTGGGCATTTTGCTATTTCCAATCTACGGCTTAACAGTACATACATATTTGAGGCAGTACACATCGGTTACCGCACTCTCCGGCGAACGATTTCAGCTGATAAATCTTACATCGATTTGGGAACGCTGGTCTTGTCAGACACGACGATACCTATGAGCGAAGTAGTTATCGAAGGACGAATGCCTGCCGTAGAGCAGAAAGGGGACACGACCGAGTACACCGCACAAGCATACAAGACAAATCCTGACGCTTCTGCCGAGGATCTTGTTACAAAAATGCCGGGTGTGACGGTGGAGAGCGGCACCGTGAAGGCGCAGGGTGAACAGGTAGAGCAGGTTTTAGTAGACGGCCGGCAATTTTTCGGCAACGATCCAACACTCGCACTCCGTAATTTACCTGCTGAGGTTATCGAAAAAGTTCAGGTATTCGACAAGCTGAGCGATCAGGCTCAGCTTACAGGTTTCGACGACGGCCAATCGGTTAAAACTATGAACATCGTCACCCGGCAAGAGCGGCGCCAGGGAGAGTTTGGCCGGTTCAACGCGGGATACGGCACAGATGACCGGTATGTCACCAGCGGTAATGTTAATATTTTCCGTGCTGAGCACCGCCTCTCGCTGATCGGTCTTTCAAACAATATAAATCAACAGAACTTTTCCACACAGGATCTTCTGGGTGTCATGGGCGACGGAGGTCAGCGGAGAGGTGACCGCGCCGGCGGAATGTTCGGACGCGGGGGCGGGCGAGGCGGAGAGCAGGGAGGAGGAAGGCGGGACTTCGGGGGCGGTCCGTCACAAGGCGGGGGACGTTCGGCCGGCAACTTCATGATCGGAGAACAAAGCGGCATATCTACTGCACATTCACTGGGCTTAAATTACTCGGGAAATTTTGCTCAGAAAACGAATGTGACAGGGAGTTATTTTTTCAATTTGACAGACAACAGCAATCCGCGAATTCTGAACAGACAGTATATGCTGTCTGAGGATTCAAGTACTTTTTACGATGAGAACAGCAACACAGACCGGAAAAACTACAATCATCGCTTTAATTTCCGGTTAGAATCGGATATCGATTCTTCTAATTCGGTTATCATCACGCCGCGCCTTTCCCTTCAAGATAATCAGTCGGTAAGTTCAACGGATGCACTGAATAGTTCTCAGTCCGGCGAACTCCTGAATCGATCCTTCAATGATAATCATACAAACACCGACGGCTATAACTTTCAGGGTAACCTTGTTTATCGGCACAGATTTCAAAAGACTGGCCGGACGGTCTCAATCGACCTCGGACTCGGTAACAATCTTAAAAAGAGCACGAGAACGATGAGCTCGCTCAACTCATATTTCACAGAATACTCAAGCGACACCGATACAACCGACCAGAAGTCTGATATTCGCACCGATAATTATTCGTTCTCATCAAATGTCATGTACACAGAGCCTATAACATCTTCGGGACTTCTGCAGGTAAATTATGATTATGGTTACTCGAAAAATAAATCCAATAATAATACCTACGATTACAACGAACTCCTCACAGATTATACCGAACTGAATCAGTTACTGTCGAACCTGTACAAGAACGAATATACAACCCAGAATGCAGGTCTTGGATACCGTCTGCGGAAGGAAGGAATTAATGCAACTGCAAGAATATCATACCAAATTGCGACTCTGAAGGGAGAGCAGTTTTACCCGTCTTCGTATACACTTACCAGAAAGTTCTACTCTCTTCTTCCGGACGTGATGTTTAACTACGAATTCTCCCGAGGCCGCAATCTTAGGGTATTTTATCGAACATCGACAAATTCCCCCGGTATTGCACAGCTTCAGAACGTTGTCGATA
The DNA here is from genome assembly GCA_964353675.1 of uncultured Chlorobiaceae bacterium. Lineage (GTDB taxonomy): Bacteria > Bacteroidota > Ignavibacteria > UBA10030 > SZUA-254 > CAYGXH01. Next base: position 1,315 of record CAYGXH010000176.1, on the reverse strand, counting down.
ATACAAATCCGCTCCTTCTATCCGCGGGTAATCCGGAGTTAAGACAGTCATACAGTCAGAGCGCTCAGGTACGACTTATGCTTTCAAACACAGAGAACGCGCAGAGTTTCCTGATATTCTTAGATGCAAGCTATACGAAGGATTACATCGGCAATTCGACATTAATTGCCCTGCAGGACACACTGGTCAGGGGCAACATTTTTCTTAATCAGGGAATGCAATTGACTTACCCGGTCAACCTGGATGATAACTGGAGCGTCAGGTCATTTTTAACGTATGGATTTCCTTTCGATTTTCTTAAGAGCAATCTAAATCTGAACGCAGGACTTACGTACAGCAAAACGCCCGGTCTGATTAACGGTGTAGTGAACAAGGCAAACGTATACAGTCTCACTCCGGGATTTGTACTGGGCAGTAACATCACCGAAAAGATCGATTTTACACTATCTTATACTGCAAACTTCAACATAAGCAGAAATACGATTCAGACTGACCTCGACAATAACTATTACACACACAGAGCCGGCATGAGATTCAACTGGATTTTCTGGGAGGGTATTGTCATACGCAACGAGATGAGCAACATGTTGTACTCTGGATTAGGTGAAGATTTGGATCAAAACATACTTACCTGGAATTTCAGCGTAGGAAAGAAACTGTTCACTAACGATCGTGGTTAATTGACGCTGACAGTATATGACATACTGAATCAGAATAAGAGCATCCGGCGCACGGTAACGGAGACGTATATTGAGGATATCAGGTCACGAACGCTTACCCGATATCTGCTTCTGACTTTTACATACAATCTACGGCAATTTCAAGAACCAAGAAGAGAATGGTAATCTTCTTTCTATATAATAAATGAAAGGATTAATTATGCGGAATAATCCGATTATCAAGACTATATTGCTCACAGTTACAATCGGAGCTATGATAATATTTCTGGGTGGAACCACTAAAGCACAGCCGATGCGAATGTCGGTTGTTGATCGTGTCAAATTATTAACTGAGCAGCTATCATTAACAAAGTCTCAGGCAGACAGCGTCCTAAAATTTTACCGGCATGCCGACAGTCTGCGGACAAAATTATTTGAATCACGTCAAGGTGATCGAACCGGCATGCGCGAGTCAATGCGAATAATTCAGGACAGCGCAGACGTAAAAGTCGAAATTTTACTTACAAAAGAGCAGAAAGAAAAATTCAGCGAGATAAGGAAGCAGAGACAGCAAAGAAGGGCGCCGCCTCCCGAATCCCGTCCGAACAGGGAGTAATTGAGTAATTTTCTGATAAATAAATTTTAATGGTAATATC
>CAYGXH010000175.1:0-6486 GCA_964353675.1 uncultured Chlorobiaceae bacterium | reverse complement strand
CAAATAGCAGCGTTCTTGCCGCATACGGCTCTTATCTTCCTTCAATCTCGGCTTCGGGGGGATGGAACCGCAGTCAGACAGACCGTGAGGCGGGGGAAGAGTTCATATTAGGACAGGTTATCCCTGTTCCGGCTTCTACTGCGACTAGAAATAATTTCTCCGTGGGTCTTGGTGCCTCCTATACGCTTTTCGATGGTCTTAGGCGTGAATCATCTTTTATCCAGTCGAAAGCCAATGCCACGGCGACCGAACAGACTGCAATCCGTACAAATCAGTCTATCCGGTACCAGGTCGAATCAGCGTACTTAAATATATTGAGACTGGAAAAGCTTGTTACTGTGAGTGAAGAGAATTTAAAACGTGACAGGCGGCAACTTGAACGTATTACTGAGTCAAATCGCGTCGGAGCTCTCTCACTCGCCGATGTGTATCGTCAACAGTCGCAGGTCGCATCTGATGAACTGAGTGTCATCAATGCGCAAAATGCTTACGATAAAGCCAAGGCAGATCTCGTTGCATTAATCGGACTGGATGTCAGTAAGGAATATCGATTTGCAGATGCAGGTATCTCAACGAGCGTCGACGCGGCAGAGCTTGCTTCCTCTCAGGATCTCATCAAAGGAATAGGGGACATCGTAAAAAATGCCCTGGGGTCGAGGCCGGATTATGTCGCAGCAAAAGAAGGCTATCGGATTGCCGATTGGAGTGTAGTTTCAGCGCGGAGCGGTTATTTACCAAGTCTATCGGCCTCAGCAAATTATTCAATGTCCAACGAAAAATTTCAGGATTTGAACAATAATAAAACATACTCATGGGGTATCAGCCTGCGGTGGAGTATCTTCGACGCTTTCCAGACTAACGAGGCGATTCAAACCGCTATTGCTCAGCGGCGAAATTCCGAGACGAATCTCACACAATTGGAGCGGGAAATTGCGGTTGAAGTGAAAAAAGCCCTCCTCGATATGGAAGCTGCACGTAAGCAGGTGGATGTCAGTGCGAAAGGATTGCAGTCGGCGACAGAAGACAGGAAAATCGCCGAAGAACGGTACAACCTTGGCGCCGGCACACTGCTTGATTTGCTCATTGCAAATGCCGGCCTTGTCAACGCTGAAGCAAACAGTATCAATGCATCGTATAACTACATAATCGCTAAAAGAAATTTAGAATTTGTGGTAGGAAAATAAACAAATGTTTTCCCGGCCCGGGATAACAGGCATAATTGTGAAGGGGAAGTCTTATGGCAAACAACAAGAAATCTAAAAAGAAAATCATCATATTCTCAATTATAGGCGGAGTCCTCATCATTCTGACTCTGATCGTCATTCTCGGAAGCAAGAAGGAACCTGTCTTCAATGTTCAGACAGAGATGACTATGCGGAGAAATATCACGCAGGTTGTATCTGCAACGGGAAAAATTTATCCGGAGATACAGGTCGCAATTTCCCCCGAAGTTAGCGGCGAAGTCATCGGATTGCCAGTGCGTGAAGGAAACAAGGTGAACAAGGGGGATCTACTGCTCAAAATCAAACCTGATATCTACGTAGCGATGCGTGATCGTTCAAATGCTGAACTGTCTTCTGCAAAAGCCAATTTACAGAAGTATGAGTCAGAGGATAAAAGAGCGCGCGAGTTGTTTGAGAAAGGGCTCATTTCCAACGCAGAACTGGAGCAGGCAAATACTATGTATGAAATGGCAAAAGCTCAATACGATCAGGCAGATGCAGCGTTGAAACAGGCGAATGAAAACCTGTCGAAGACAACTGTCTATGCTCCTATGGTTGGGACAGTGAGTGCGCTGAACGTTGAGCTCGGCACACGTGTCCTCGGGACAAGTCAATTCCAGGGAACGACGGTCATGACGGTGGCGGATCTATCGAAAATGGAAGCTCGTGTCGACGTCGGCGAGAATGATATCATCCTCATTTCCAACGGTGATACCGCGCGGATTGAAGTCGATGCACTCCAGAACAAAAAGTTAAACGGCGTGGTCTATGAAATAGGAAATACTGCGAAGACGAAGGGATTCGGCACGCAAGAGGAGGTAACAAATTTTGAAGTGAAAATACGTATTCTTGAGAAGGGTGTTGCTCTCCGTCCCGGTATGTCTATGACCGCAACGATTGAAACTGAGACAAGGAAGAATGTTATCACTGTACCAATCCAGAGTGTTACTACCCGCTCATTGACGAAGGAGAAAGAAGGGCAACCTGCGGATGAAAGCGACCAGATGGCGGCGAACGATTCGCGCATCAAGCAGAAGACGGAAAAAGTGCGGGAAATCGTGTTCATTATAGAAAATAATGTCGCTAAAACACTGGAAGTCACCCGCGGAATCTCAGATGATACATATACCGAAATTGTTACCGGTCTTGATGAGAAGAAAGAAGTGGTTTCGGGAAGCTATAAGGCAATAAACCGGGAACTGGAAGATGGCGTAAAAGTGAAAGTCGACAACGTCAAGAAGAAATCCAAAGAGTCAGAATCGAAGTAAAGGAAAAAGGACGAAACAATGAATGATTCAGTAATTATCAATCTCCAGCAGATAACAAAATCGTACGATATGGGCGGAGCTGAGGAAGTGCACGCTCTTCAGGGTGTTTCGTTGCACATCGGGAAAAATGAATACGTTGCAATCATGGGACCTTCCGGCTCGGGGAAGTCAACTTTGATGAATATCATCGGCTGCCTCGATACTCCTACGTCGGGTCTTTACGAATTCAACGGAGTGAACGTAAGCGAAATGAATGACAACCAGCTCGCCAAAGTGAGAAACAAGGAGATAGGATTTGTGTTCCAGACATTCAACCTCCTTGCACGCTCCAATTCACTCCACAATGTGGAACTTCCGCTTATATACGCCGGTGTTCCCTCGCACGAGAGAAAAACTCTTGCACATCAGGCACTTGACCACGTCGGATTGGGTGATCGCGTTCATCATAAACCGAATGAACTATCGGGTGGTCAGCGTCAGCGAGTGGCAATTGCCCGGGCTTTGGTCAACAAGCCGTCTATTCTTCTGGCAGATGAACCGACCGGAAACCTCGATTCGAAAACTGGCGACGAGATAATGATTCTCTTCGAAGATCTGCACAGTCAGGGGAATACAATCATACTCGTTACTCATGAAGAATACATTGCTGAACATGCGCACCGAGTTATTCGCTTGCGCGACGGGAAGATAGAACTTGACGAAATTGTGAAGAAGAGAAAAACGCCGACGATGGCATGAGGATTCTATGTATTTTCTGCATGAATTGAGAGAAGGATTACGGATCGCATTCCGTGCGATCCGTGCCAACAAGATGCGTTCGGTCCTGACGACCCTGGGAATCGTCATTGGCATAGTATCAGTAACGATGATGGCTACTGCGATCGAGGGAGTCGATCGTGCGTTTGAAGAAAGTGCCTCTGCTTTTGGTTCAAAGGTACTGTACATACAGAAATTTCCGTGGTTCGGGGATGATGATTGGTGGACCTTTAGGAACCGACGTGACATTAAACTTGAGTACGTAAAGTATATCCAGGACCAGGTAACCATGATCGATGCGGTTGCACCCTCGGTAATAACGTTCAAGGACGCGAGGTTCGGATCCCGCACAATGTTAAATACCTTCGTTACCGGAACTACGGAGCAGTATCAGGAAGCCTCAGCAACCCCCATCGCGGATGGAAGATTTTTCACCCAACAGGAATCCGATGGAGGACGTCCGGTCTGTGCCATTGGTGCTAACGTCGCTGAAGAACTGTTTCCATCCATCGATCCTATCGGTCAAACAATAAAGATTGGTGGATTCCCTTATACGGTTTTAGCTGTTTTTACAAAGCAGGGTGGGCTCTTCGGAACATTCACTTCGGATAATAGGGTATTTATCCCCATTTATTCATTCATGGATAAATTTGGTACGCGTCGCGATGTACTCATCAGCGCTCGGGTTGCCGGGGGGGTGGATATCGAGGAAGCAAAAGAAGAACTGCGCGGCATTATGAGAAAAGCGCGACACCTCGCACCGGGGCAGAAAGACGACTTCAACATTAATGAACAGGAAATGCTCTCGCAGGTGTTTGGCGCCATAACTACTGTTATCGCTGCGATAGGTTTCTTTATTACCGGTCTTTCACTGTTCGTTGGCGGCATCGGCATTATGAATATTATGTTTGTATCAGTAACGGAACGAACAAAAGAAATTGGTATACGAAAGGCAATAGGCGCTCGCAAACGCACGATCCTTTTCCAGTTCCTTGTTGAATCAGCGGCAATCTGTCTGATCGGCGGAATAATCGGATTGATGATCGCTTATCCCCTCAGTCTCATCGCCAACCAAATACTTCCAACAGCAATGCCGCCATCTGTCGTCATAATTGCAATTCTTGTTTCTCTCTTCGTCGGTATCGTCTCAGGATTCCTACCGGCTTACAAAGCAGCGAAACTTGATCCCGTAGAAGCGCTCCGGTATGAATAGGATCGCTTAATGGCGGAACGGACGAAGTAATATGAACAGACTAATCGAGATGGCCGCTCATGAGATCAGTGAGAGCCTCCGCATGGCGATCACCGCGATTCGCACCAATAAACTCCGTTCTATCCTGACGCTCTTAGGCATTGCCGTTGGTGTTTTTTCAATTATCGGCGTGATGACAGCCATGGGAGTACTGATTAACAGCATAGAGGGCGGTATGACCATCCTCGGTGCAAATACATTTCAGGTCCAGCAGTTTCCGACGTTTCAAACAGGTGATCCTCACGAATGGGCTAAACTCCGCAATAGAAAAAAAATCACATACGAACAGGCTCAGCGTGTCAAAGAGGGCGCTACGCTGGCGAATGCGGTCGGGATTTTCTGTTTCGCCGATGAAGGCAAGGTTATCATCTCGGCAGAAGGCAAAAAAACAAATCCAAATGTCAGTATTTCCGGAAGAGATATCGAAGGATTCACCGCAAATAATTGGGAAATTAACAACGGAAGAGTCTTCAGTCAAAACGAACTCGACAACGGAAACTTCGTAACGGTTCTTGGCATCGACATTGTGAAAAAGCTATATCCCAAAACCGATCCAATCAATCAGGTCATCAAGGTCGATGGTCATAAGTATAAGGTCATCGGTGTAGTGGAATCCCGCGGACAGATGCTCGGCATGGGGAATGAGGCGTACCTTGTCATCCCGCTGAATACCTTTTTTACTGTATATGGAAAGGATTATCCTTTTTCCGTAAAAGTTCAGGCAAAGGCTGGAGATATTTTAGATGATTGCATAGAGCAGGTGAGAGGAATTCTCCGAACCGCAAGACACGTCGATCCCGGTGAAGAGGATGATTTTTCGATCTGGTCAAATGATTCGCTGATTACTCAATTCAATGAGTTCACGAAATATCTGCGGCTTGGTATTATCATCGTTAGCGGTATAGCGCTCCTGGCTGCTGGTGTAGGAATTATGAATATAATGCTTGTGTCCGTAACTGAACGTACACGGGAAATCGGGATTCGTAAGGCGATTGGCGCGCGAAAAAGTCATATAATGACACAGTTCGTCCTTGAGGCTGTGCTACTTAGTGAAATTGGCGGCTTGATAGGTATTATACTCGGCATACTCGGCGGAAACTTAATAGCTTTAACGTTAGATGTAAATCCTGTTATTCCGGTAGATTGGGTAGTTGTTGGCTTTGTCACGTGCAGTCTTGTTGGAATTGTTTTCGGCGTATATCCGGCATTAAAAGCCGCTAACCTTGATCCTATCGAATCGTTAAGGTATGAATAGAACGAGGATGTATGGGTAAACTCTTCGAAGCGATCACCTATGAAATCCGAGAAAGCCTTACCATGGCGCTCGCCGCGATCAGAATCAATAAACTGAGATCTGTTCTCACGTTACTTGGTATTGCAGTAGGGGTCTTCTCGATTATCTCGGTCATGACAGGGATGGGCGTACTTCTCGGCAGCATCGAGAGCGGATTGACTCAACTTGGTGCAAATACCTTCCAGGTCCAACGTATGCCGGCATTTCGAACGGGAGATCCGCAGGAACGCGCCAAACTCCGCAACCGCAAATATATCAGTTACCTTCAGGGATTAAAGGTAAAGGAAAATGCCGTGCTGGCTAAGGAGGTCGGACTGGAAGTGTGGATGTTCGGGAGAACCGTTAGCACACTGCGCGGACAAAAAACAAATCCGGATGTCCAGATTGCCGGTGAAGATGTCGAGGGATTTTCGACAAATAACTGGAACATCGGCGATGGGCGATTGTTCACGCAGGATGAATTGAGTTCCGGAAGGAGAGTCGCTATTCTTGGCTTGCAGGTACAGAATAAACTCTTCGCTAAGACCGATCCCATCGGGCAGTCAATCCGTATCGATGGGGAAGAATATAAAGTCATCGGTACGATAGAGCCCAAGGGGGGAATGCTAGGCGGCAATCAGGATAATTTTGTTGCTGTCCCGCTACAAACTTTTTTTCGCAAATACGGGCGCGAAAGAGACATGCATATTATGG
>CAYGXH010000174.1:0-6520 GCA_964353675.1 uncultured Chlorobiaceae bacterium | reverse complement strand
TCGAATCTTCCGATAATGGTGATCACTGGATCGCAAGAAACGAAGGATTAGCAGATACCGCTGTTTGGTCTATGACAATAGACTCTGCTGGCTATCTCTACGTTGGTACACAAAGTGGGATTTATCGCAGCATCCAATCTACGAACTCAGTTGAACGTCTGGGCAGTGTTTTGCCGAACCAGATTAGTCTATCGCAAAATTATCCTAATCCATTTAATCCAGTTACAAAGATAAAGTACCAACTACCGATGGAAAGTCACGTTAAATTAACTGTATACAATGTCTTAGGTCGAACGGTTAAAACTCTCATAGATGGTAATGAATCGGCAGGATCAAAAACTGTAACATGGGACGCGAGTGATTTCGCAAGTGGAATTTACTTTTACCGCCTTGATGCTGTTAGTTTGACTGATCCTGGTAAGTCATTTACACGGGTTAAAAAGGCAATATTGATCAAGTGAAACTATATTGTATTATTTGAAATAACCGATATTTTTCTTATAATTCATAGGTATTCTGCTAACGAAAACGGCAACCTTACTGTAAGTTATTGAAACTAATAGGCTGCTATTTGTTGGTTTAAAGTACGTTAATAAAACTCTGCGCGAGTGGTGGAACTGGCAGACACACCATCTTGAGGGGGTGGCGCCCGGAAGGGTATGCGAGTTCAAGTCTCGCCTCGCGCACATTTAGAAAAAATTAGCTTGACTTTTTCGTTATACTTATCTATCTTAAACCATCGGAAAATGTTGAAAAAATCACTATACCTAATCCTATTGGCGGCGGTTTTCACAACTTTCGCCTCTGCCGAAGTTATTAAGTCGGGCTCAATCCAGGCGTTCAGCGATGGCGTAAATATCACCATACGCTGGTCAACAGAAAATGAAACGAACGTGACTGCCTTCGAAATTCTCCGCAGTACGTCGTACAACGGCGGATTCGTACCGATAGCTACCGTCGATCCTAGAGGACCGTCATTCTACGAGTTCGTTGATAAATCGGCATTCAGACGAACAACAACGGTTTACTACTATCGGATCAAAGTTAAATTCACAAACGGCGAGAGTTACTTCCCTGCATTAAATGAATCTCCCGTAAGCGTGAACCACAGTGTCTCCGGCGTTCGCCGCACCTGGGGAAGTATCAAAGCAATGTTCCGCTAAGTTACTATCTCCGGCTATCAGTCTATGTTAGAAGAGCGACAAGATTCGCTCTTTTTTTTTATATTCAAATGCAATGACAAAGAGCAAAAAGATAATTTTAGCATCGCGCTCACCGCGACGACAAACCCTCCTGCGACAAATAGGTATAGTTTTCACCGTGATGGAAAGCGGAGTAAACGAAGATGAATACGGAGGGATATCGCCCGCCGACCACGTTCTCGTTTTATCAAAACATAAAGCCGATGCAGTCAGGTCTAAAGTCAGAGATGGACTTATCATCGGCGCCGATACAATCGTTGTGTGTAAAGGGAAAATATTGGGAAAACCAAAAGATAAACAGGATGCGGTCGCCATGCTTTCACTCCTCAGCGGACGCACACACGAAGTGTACACCGGGTTCACTATCCTAGATGCAAAGTCCGGTCGTTCAATTTCGGATTATGAAGTGACAAAAGTGACTTTCAGAAAACTGTTAAAGAAAGAAATTTCCGCGTATGTTGCGAGCGAATCACCAATGGACAAAGCCGGCGCTTATGGAATCCAGGACGATTACGGCGCAGTTTTCGTGGAGAGAGTGGAAGGATGTTTCTATAATGTCGTGGGATTTCCGCTGACGAAATTTTATATGGCCATGCAGAAATTTGGATACAAGGGAATCAATCCCGGGAATAGCCTGTAAGAAGAAACATCAAAGCCTTGATCTCGAAGTTTGATATCAACCGACACTACAACAATGCAGATTGTCACAGTAGTATTCCATGATCGGATTGAAAAGAATTGTCCGGTCAGGCATCTTACGTTTATACATCGAGCCAAATCTTAGGATTAATATCATAAATGTCGGATTCATCATCCGGCCGGGCAATTTCGCCTGCCTCTGTCTTGGAGTTCACAATTACTCTCCCATCAGCCGAAAAACCAAAAAGATCCTCCGCAGAGAAAATGGAATGGAAGTCCTGCGGCGAAAAGAATGATTCGAATTTTCTGGCAAATTCGTCGAGCCTCCTGATGTAGTATGCTGTGTTTTCGTCGGGGAATTCGGGATCCCAGTCGTCTGTAATTTTATAAATTTCGAAATTACGGGGATTCGGATCATCACCTGTTACGTAGTACGAAATCTTACCGCCTATCGCCCATTCCATCCCTGAACGAATTGCTGTTTCAAATGAGGCAGTTCTGTGCCGCTTCTCTGCGGTAACTTCTTCCAGGTACTCCTTCTTTGCAGCATTGAGTGTTTCTGTCTTCTGATACTCGCTGATGTTAAAATGGTGGTCTAGGATGTCCCTGTGAAATGACAGGTAAGCATCGTGAAGCTGTGAAATGTCTTTCTTCAGTAGCGCTTCAATGCACTTCGAGAGAAATTTCTTTCCGAATCCTTCAATAGTACGGGGTATCAGAGATACGCCGTTAATACTTATCCGGTCGTCCTGGTTCAGGAGGGCGTAGTTGTTTTTCTTGTAGCTAAACATTGATTTATAACGTCCCAGGATCCTTAGAATAACACCGCTTTTCATTTTCTGAGAGAGTTCCGCAACAAAATTGTCTTCCTCAGCATGTGTGGTTATTCTCTCCGGAAGAACAAAGAAAAGCCCCTCCATGTCCATCTGTAGGATGATTCCATGAACAGAGAGGATCAGAGCGATGAGATCCTTGAGGGTATTCTGCAACTTCTGGAACAGTAATTCAACAGCGGCCGCGTCGTGGAATATCGACCTGCTGTTTAAAAATTGGTCAGCCGCTGCATCGACAAGTATAACGGAAGCTTTGTGACCGGACGAGAGTTCATCTTGTCTCGTCGAATCGTCACTTTTTAAAAGTTCCTCACGAGTTTGCCGGTAGCGGTGTAGAATTTCACCTAAAAGTTCTCTGTATGTATCTAAGCTGTCGTTCTCTAATTTAATATTTTCAATGTATATGATGGATGAAATGATTGCTTTAATATCGAGTACGATGATCCGCGTAAAGATGCCGCGTGAAAATATTTCGGCAATATCACCCATACTTTGTGCATGAGCAACTGCACGCGGCAGAGAGAGTTTGCGATGAATATAGTTACGAAGGACGAGCGAATCAATCTTTGCCGTCGCGGAGATGCGTGTAACCGAGGCGAGATTAAATGGAAGCATCTGGGTAAGCTCGAAGCACGGGGGAAGGAGCTGATTGCTGACGTAAAGGATATCTGAGACCGTTTGTATGGACTGCTCGATGAGGGCATCCGGTTCATTTTCCCACTTTAATGATATCCGTTGGGGAGAAACGACGGTCCGATTCCTGATATTTCCTCCGGTCAGCTGAATTAACTGTCTGAGTACGAGCTGACCCTGTGTGTGTTTCGATCCCTCAGTCGATTCATGTAAAAGCTGAATATCAATCGTGTGCCGTCCCGCGATCAGAGATGCGCTCGATGTAATCGATCGTTCCGAATATATCACTCTGAGGTCCGATGAGGTCGGGACTGAACCGTCTCTGCCGATTGTCGCCTCGACTCCGTGCAGACGGCACCTTGCGATGATATAGGGTAGTATCTGGTTGGTAGTATAAAGTCCTTCCAGCACATCAGGATCGCGCTTTCGGATGAGTTCAACCAGTTCCGTGAGAATCGTGCTCTCAGTTTTCCTTTTACCGTGGATAACGTGATGCCAACCGCGGTTATCCGAGAGTGCAACAACGACGATTTTATCCTCCGGTCGTTCGGGATTACTCACTGTGGAGCCGCGCTTTGTGAGTGTAACGATGTCGATCTGCATCCGGTGAAGGTCATTAAATTTCATGTTTTTGAACAGAGTGCGGCCGCTCTGCTTGAGAAACTGCACTACCGGATCCGGACGTAGGTATAGAATTGGTAGTTCCTGAAACGTTTGAGCTTTTACCTCGGCAGTTTCATTGTACTCGAGAAGGCAGGACCTGACTCCTTCCCACATATCGGACCAGCTTGTGAACGCAGCAATAAAGCGGAGAGGATTGTTCCCTTCGAGCTCCTTAATCCAGTACCGCTTCTCGTATTTTTTAAGATATGAGGGATCTGTGAGGAAGAAGAAGGGGTAAAAATTCACTTCATCCGATGCGAGTTCGCCTGATGTCCGGGTGTAGACTCGCATCGTCTGATCGCTCGCAGGATGAACTGCGACAATATTTCCCTCACCGTTCGATCCGTAGAGAAGGTGATCCATCCCCGGTATTACTTCTTTTTATTCCGATCAAGAAATGGTTCGAAAAGATCGAGAGGAATGGGGAATATTATCGTCGAATTCTTGTCGGTTGCTACTTCCGAGAGAGTTTGGAGGAATCTGAGCTGTATGGCAACCGGTGTTGAACCGAGGATTCCTGCCGCTTCTGAGAGTTTCTGACTTGCCTGGAGTTCACCCTCGGCGTGGACAATCTTTGCGCGGCGTTCGCGTTCGGCTTCAGCCTGTTTTGCCATCGCGCGCTGCATTTCTATCGGAAGATCGACCTGCTTCACTTCAACGTTGGAGACTTTGATACCCCAAGGCTCAGTGTGTTCATCAATGATTATCTGAAGGTCGTGGTTGATCTTGTCGCGTTGTGCGAGCAGATCATCGAGTTCCGACTGTCCGAGCACGCTGCGCAGTGTTGTCTGTGAAAGCTGGGATGTTGCGAAGAGGAAATTTTCAACAATAACAATGGCTTTTCCGGGATCTACGACTCTGAAATAGACAACAGCATTCACCTTGAGCGAAACGTTGTCCTTCGTGATCACATCCTGCGGAGGTACATCCAGGACCACTGTCCTGAGACTCACCTTAACCAAACGGTCGACGATGGGAATGAGGAAAATGATACCGGGCCCTTTTGTATCTATGAGACGGCCCAGCCGGAAAATAACTCCCCGTTCGTACTCCTTCAGAATTCTAATCGCATTTGAAAGGATGATGATGACAAAGAGAACCGCCATCGTGAAAAAAATGGAAAATGTTTGCATGGAATCCCCCATGAATTATTCTTATGAATGGACTTTGTGTACTTTTAATACCAGTTTATCAGCTTCGGCAACCGTGATCTTCGTACCGCGTTTGATCACGCCGTCGAGGCTTACCGCATTCCATATCTCGCCGTGGACTTTCACCGATCCTTCCGGACGCAAATCGCTCATTGCTTCACCGGTTTCACCGATGATTCCCTGCATACCTGTTGTCGGTTTTTTCCGCTGTGCCTTGATTCCCATTCCGATGGCGAAAGCGAAAAAGAGTACGGTGAGAACGATCGTGGTGACGATGATTTCCCATGATATGACAGCAAACTCTAAAAATGATTCTTTCTGAATAAGCATAATTGATCCTAATGCGAGAGCAACGACTCCGCCGATAGTTAAGAGACCATGGCTGACAACTTTAATTTCAAGAATAAAAAGAACAATTGCAAAGAGTATCAAGGCAAGGCCTGCATAATTGATAGGAAGCGTATGCATGGAATAGAATGCAAGTACCAGACATATGAATCCCACGATACCGGGAAGAATCGCCCCCGGATTGTACAGCTCGAAAAGGAGTCCGTAAATCCCAAGCATGAGGAGGATGTAAGCGATGTTTGGGTCACTCAGGATTTCCAGGATTTTCTGCTGAAACGTTTTCTCGATAGATGTTATGGATGCTCCTCGCGTATTAAGAGTCATCGTCCCGCGTGACGTCTCAACAGTTGTTCCGTGGATCATTGTAAGAAGTTCATTGAGATTTGCCGCTATGGTATCGATTACATTTTCCCGGAGCGCTTCCGTTTCTGTAATTGAGATGCTCTTCCGAACGGCGTCTTCGGCCCATTTCACGTTCCGGTTCCGCTTTTCGCTGATGGTACGAATAAAGGCTGCTGCATCATTAGTCGCTTTTTCAAGCATAATAGAGTCTTGCTGATCACCCAGTGTAACCGGGTGCGCCGCTCCGATATTTGTGCCGGGAGCCATTACCGCGATGTGAGCGGCTAATGTTATAAAAACACCTGCGGATGCAGCCTGAGCGCCGCCGGGTGCCACATAAACTATAATAGGAATCGGGGCACTGAGAAAATCCGATACGATTATTCTTGTGGATTTAAGCAATCCGCCCGGGGTATTGAGAAATATTACGAGACATTGGGCATTTGCCTCTTCTGCAGTCAGGATCGCGTCATGTATGTAATCTGAAGAAGCGGGATTGATCGCGCCGTCGACGGTGATCGTGTAAACGGTTTGAGCGTTTAAAATCCCGCATGATATAAGACACAGGGTGATTACTATAAAAAAAGGCAATCGATACATAATCAGAATGAGAGTAAATATTGATGTGATTTAATTGCGGAAAGGGTGGGATTCGAACCCACGGACCGCTTTAGGCGGTCACACGCTCTCCAGGCGTGCCAATTCAACC
>CAYGXH010000173.1:1635-6544 GCA_964353675.1 uncultured Chlorobiaceae bacterium | reverse complement strand
TTTTTTCGTTACGAGATTTACACTTCCTGCAATCGCATCTGCATCTTTATCTGGGGTTAAAGCTTTGTATAATTCGATACCTGCTAATGAGCTTTGAGAAATCGTGCTTAAATCTACGCCTCTTGCATCTGAATCCGTAGCTGCTATTCTTATACCATCAACGGTTATGTTACTATATTTATCGCTCAAACCTCTTAGAGTCACTTTACTTGCTTCGCCTCCTGATCTTATTAAAGAAACTCCTGGCAATCGACCTATAGATTCGGCAGCATTTGCATCGGGTAATTCTTGTATTTTTTCTTCGGAGACAACATTAACGATTGTATTTGAGGATATCTGTTGGTTGATTGCAGCAACTTGTCCGCGCATCTGTGCTGTTATCAGTACTCCTTTTCCTATGATGAGTTGTTGTGGAAGAAATGCATCGATTACTAATTCTTTATCTGTTATTATAATATCGATTTCTTTTGGTTTATATCCTACACAGGAGATTCTAAGTTTGTAAGGATTCAGCGGAATTTTCGAAATTCGATACTTCCCTTCAAGGTCGGTTGAATTCCCTAGAGCGGTACCGACTAAATATACATTAGCCCCTACCAGCGGGTAATGTGTGGAGGAGTCAGTTACAATGCCTCGTAAGATACCCTGCCCATAACTGATGGAAGGAATTAAAAATATGATGAGAAGATGAAACGAAACGATTAATAAAAAATCGAACCGGTCACTTCTATGATATAGCACGATGGATTGCCCCTATTGATTTTTTGGATAGAATTTGAGTGCGTGATGCTGCGTAAATTTTGTGCCGGAAACAAGGGTGCGTCGGATTTTTGCCTGATATCATCAATGGATGATATCGTTTACTGTATCGGTTACTTTATCGGTAATATAAAAAAAATTAAATTCTGTGTCAAGACTTTCTAGCCGTTTGGCGCTATTTCTTAAAAATAAATTTGCCTCAAAATCTCGTATTTTAGGCAATATTATCGATTTTCTAAAAATTATATGAAATATTGTAATTCCTAGCGCTATTTAATGCTCTTTTCATGCGAAAGAAGGCTGTCTATATCACTAGAATTGAAAACATGCCAATAAGATTTATCATATTCATGAAACGGAGATATCATGAATTTCGCATAGGAGTCTGTATGGGGAATATTCACCGGATTTGTCCCTCGAAAATGAAATACACGAATCAAGGTGAGAATCAGTCATCGATGGAATTCCAAGCAAGAATCTAAATTTGTAGAACGATATTATTTTTTTTAACCTGCTTTTTGTTTTTTGGTGCAAGGTTATTTTCATTCCGAGAGTGTAATAAGTTTTTTTACTTGGATCAGAAAACACCAGGGAAACGTCAATTAATATCTCACAGCTCCCTGAACTTTAAATGCCCGGAAGAGCGGCAGTAATCTGCTGACCCGTCAAAAAGTTTCATAAAACCTTAAAATGATGCTCATCAAATAATATCTTTTATGGATTCCCAGCGCGATACTTATAATCATAAATTATTTTTTTTGAGTTACCACCTGCCTTTAATGTCTGTATAAAAGTATTGAAACGTTTTAGAAAATACTTAAATATCCAGCGTATAACCATTATATTTATCAATCTTAATAAATCTTTATTTAATGTTGATGCTAATGTAAAAAATTCCATCACATAATTGACGCACATCGACATCGCTATGAAACCTACGCAGGTAAGTTATTTTACGAGCGATATCTCTCACATATAAAAATCCCTCTTAATTTTATTAAAATCGGCACTACATCGCACCATTTCGGCAAGTAATAAATCGTTTTTATACCGAGGTAGGGGGGTAGATCGATAATATTCTAAAAATATCTCCGAAATGAATCCAAACTGTCAATCTATGGTTTCCCTCTTCCTTAACAACTTTGTGATTTACAACAACCAAAATTGAAATATTTTCGACGTTTTCTTTCTCTTATGATATAACGCACTCTATATATACAACTTAATGTGTAGATTGCTTGCGAAGATAACGGATAAAATATGATAATTAACATCGAAACAATTGAAGTTTCAAGAAGGTTTTTATGAAAGTATTTTCTTTTTTAATCATAACTGCATCGATAATATTTACTCCACAATTGGCCGCGCAAAATCCTGGCTTTGAAAACGGACTAACCGATTGGTCTGCCGCTGATTCAGGAACATGGTCGGTTAATACGCTTGCAGGTAATTTAAGAGCAGGATTAAAGTCGGCTCAATTAGTAACCGGCTCGACGTCCGATGGGAAATTGTATAGTTCAAACTTTACAATTACTTCTCCGCCAACAGGCACGAATTACATAACCGTTATTGCCTGGATCAAAGCAAGCAGTGTCGATAACCGCGTTGCCGTTGGGGCATCCGATGGAATATCTGAATACAAGGGCGCGGAAGTGAATGTTCCGGCTGCATCATCTTTAAAAGTGGAATATACATTCCTTGCATCTGATAACACGGTATATTATCCTTATTTGTATGGAAGGAGTTCTTCAGGTGCACAAGTCACGCTGTACTACGATGATGTGATAATCTATACAAGTACAGCAAGCATGACAGATATGATTGCCCCTGCTCCTGACACAGGAATCGTAGCTGCGACAAGCGGTACACAAATATCCCTCACATGGACTCCCGGGACCGACGATAGCGGAGGCAGTGGGATCGATGGTGTGCTAATTCTACGGAGATCGGGTACTCCGGAAGCTAACCAAAATGTAAATAACCAGACTTACTATTCAGCCTCCGATCTGTTGGTTGGTCCTACAAGTGTAGGCCCATGGACAGTAGTATACAACGGAACATCGCCGAGCTCGTTTACTGATGATCCGGGTGTAACTGGTATTTACACTTATATCATTTACATGCGCGACAAAGCCTATAACTATACCAACGGCTCCGACGCCGCGAGAATATTCGTGTTTAATGGTACAAATCTTAACTCGTCAACTACAACTAATACGCGGTGGGACGGATTGTACCTGCCTGCAACATGTACATTTACTTCAAATTCTTCGAGTACTGTCACGATAAGAACGGGCGCTAATATTACCGTCGGTGGAACCATAATCAATCAGGGAAATATTTATACACGCGCAGGCGCAAATGTCGCTTTTGAGGATGGGAGCCTGTATGAATACCGGAAGAACGGTTCAGTAGGATCAACAATGTTCTCTTTTCTCATCGCAACATGGCTTCCCGGCTCAACGTGCAAAATAACCGGTATTACAACAACTTTTCCGAATAATCTGGATCAGACATTTGCCGACTTCATTTGGGATTGCCCGTCGCAGACTGTATCAGATACTCTCTCCTCATCCGTCGCGCCTACAATAATCTCAGGCGACTTTACCGTGAATAATACAGGTACGGGGAAAGTAATGTTTTCCGAAACTGCCGGATCAAATGCGATCGGCGGGAACTTTGTCAAAAACGGAGGCACTCTTGATGCCGGTAACGGAGCGACTGTTATATTAAATGGAATTGATAATCAAAATATCACGATCAACGGGGGAGATGTAGAGGGTGCTTTCAATCTTAAAATCGACAATCCGAACGGCGCAACCCTGGGATCTAATCTCCTCGTAAGTGGTGTATTGACACTTATGAATGGTATTATTACTACAGGTTCGAACGAGCTAACAATAGGGGCTGACGGCTCCGTCGTGAGATCAAGCGGACATGTATCGGGCTATTTAAAAAAGTACATCCCGACGGGAAATGGCTCCTCTCAATTTGAAATTGGTGATAATTCTAAATATACACCTGTCGAAGTTGAGTTTAATAACGTGACAATCGCTGGTAATTTAACTACGACGACTTTGTCCGGAGATCACCCCGATATATTAAATTCGGGATTAAATCCGGATAAGTCGGTCAATCGCTATTATTCATTCACAAACGACGGTATGGTATTCGATTCCAGTAATGTGAATTTTAACTTTGATCCGACCGACATGGATCCCGGCGCAAATCCTGATCATTTTATTGTAAAGAAATATGATGCTCCGGACTGGACCGCGCCGAAAACGACAGGGAGGACGCAAACAAGCACGCTGACGTCAGGTGTCATATCATTCAGTGATTTCGCGATAGGCGAAGGAGATATCTTCACGATTTCAGCATCGTCCAATCCGAACGGAACAATAGCGCCGAGTGGTACGGTCTCGGTAGCTGAAGGGACGGATCAGAATTTCATTGTCACTCCGAATACCGGCCATCATTTCGATAGTCTTATCGTTGATGGATTGCATTCTGATTCTGTAACAAGTTACACTTTTTACTATGTTACAAATAATCATTCGATTTATGCCTATTTTTCGATCAACAAGTATACTCTGAATGTTAATTCTGCCAACGGCTCCGTTTCGAAGGATCCGGATCAATCTTCATACGATTATGGAACACTCGTACAACTGATGCCGGCATCCGATCCTGGTTACCATTTCGTGAACTGGAGCGGAGATGTTCCCGCGGGACATGAGACCGACAATCCACTGACGATAACGATGGATCAGAACCGAACCATATCGGCGAATTTTTCCATCAATACCTACGTATTAAATGTTAATGCGGAAAACGGTACTGTTGAAGTTAATCCTGCCACTGGACCATACGACCATGGAACGCTTGTTGTACTTATACCGAATCCGGCAATCGGCTACCATTTTGTGAACTGGAGCGGAGATGTTCCCGCCGGACATGAGGCCGACAATCCACTGACGGTTACGATGGATCAGAATCGTACCATCACGGCGATTTTTGCTATCAATACCTATACATTAAATGTTAATGCGGAAAACGGTACTGTGGAAGTTAATCCTGCCACTGGACCATATAACCATGGAACGCTTGTTGTACTTATACCGAATCCGGCAATCGGCTACCATTTTGT
>CAYGXH010000173.1:0-1535 GCA_964353675.1 uncultured Chlorobiaceae bacterium | reverse complement strand
GAGATGTTCCCGCCGGACATGAGGCCGACAATCCACTGACGGTTACGATGGATCAAAACCGAACCATCACGGCATATTTTGCCATCAACAGTTATACCTTACATGCCACGGCAGGTCCGGGCGGTAACATCATACCTGCTGGATTAGTGAATGTCAATTATGGTGGCACCCAGGCATTCACAATTACCCCGGATATGAAGTACCAGCTCGATAGTTTATTTGTGGATGGAATAAATCAGGATTCCACGACAAGTTACACATTTATAAATGTTACAGCAGATCATACGATACATACTGCCTTTAAAGAAATTCTTAATCCTGTTCCAGTTCTTACGGGCATTTCTCCAGTAGGCGGATATAGGGGAGATACGCTGACAGTTTTGTTTTCAGGCAGTAACATTTCTGCCGATGCAGTAATTAATCTGGGTGCAGGAATAACTTCTCTCCAACAAAGTCTTGTTGGCGAAAATCTGCAGGCAATAATTGTCATCAGTGATTATACGACACCCGGATTACGGAACTTTTCCCTGACTAATCCGCCGCCGGGTGGCGGTACATCGGATGAGATGATATTTACAATCTATAATCATGTTCCTACAGCATTTTATCTAATAGAACCGGCAGATGGCGGCATGATCCAACTTACTACCAACCCTCAGCCAATTACATTCGCATGGCATCCTTCTGTAGACCCTGATCTGGGTGATACACTGACATATATACTGCATTTACCAGGAACGCCTTTGGAAGATTCTATAACTGTCAGAGGCGATACATCGGTAACGCTTGATTATATGGATGTCTTAACTCCGAATACAGTGTACTTCTGGAGCTTGAGTGTTACAGATGGTCATGATACCGTCGCGTCAACCGAGGTATTTTCATTCAGTACTTCCGCTACAATTCTCGCTGTTGATCAGGTGGTAAATCAGATCCCGACTGAATATGCGCTCTATCAGAATTATCCAAATCCGTTCAATCCGGTAACCAAATTAACATATCAGCTCCCAATCGAGTCCAGAGTGACGGTGAAAATCTACAATCTGCTGGGTCAGATAATGGCCACAATTGTAGATGAAGTTCAGACCCCCGGTTACAAATCCGTCGACTGGGATGCCGGTAACCTGGCAAGCGGTGTATATCTTTACCGTCTGGAAACAACGAGTAAAGGTGACCAGAGTAAAACCTTCACTTGTATCAAAAAGATGTTTCTGGTGAGATGAATTACATCAAAGTTACGATGAGAGAGTCATTTCGGTAATGACATAACTTTCTGACTAATCGGTCTGCGGTAATTCCAACTTCCGACTTTCCGAAATATAATTTAAAAGGGAAGAGATAGAGGAATTACGGTATAACAAGCTTTTTTAACCTTCTTTTCGTAAAGTGCTGGTACTGCCAGCACTTTTTTTGGAGTGTTATTTACCTATGGCCAAAACGGACTTATTAATGAACTTGTTTTTTAGTAGTATTTTTTGTACACTAACTCTATAGAAGATATGGTATTTTTGTGAAGATTTTACAATATTGTTTGA
>CAYGXH010000172.1:0-6560 GCA_964353675.1 uncultured Chlorobiaceae bacterium | reverse complement strand
GTGGAACCGCCGTCCGTCGTTTTTTTAACTATCCCGTTACTTCCCGCCGCTCCGGCTATCCATCCATTCAGATAATCTGTGAAGTAAACAGAAAAATAGTGGTGTGTTCCTGCTGTGGTCAAATCGTTCCAGGTTTCTCCCATATTACTGGTAGAGAGAATTGTTTGATCCTGCCCCACAGCCCAGCCGTGTAGAAAATCCGTGAAATAAACCGATAAAAGCATCTTTGTAGTTCCGCTGTTCTGCGTCGACCATGTCACCCCCCCGTCGGTGCTATGAAGTATTGTGCCATCGTTGCATACTATCCATCCCATGGATTGTGAAAAACAAACGGAATAAAGACTCACCTTAGTGCCGGATTCCATCTGGTACCAGTCATACTGATCGTCCTTTACGAGAATCGTTCCGTAATCACCGACTGCAATATATCTGCCTTCATGGGTAGGATCACTGCAGACATCATACAGATTATTTCCCTGCGGCAACGGATTTTGCCAGTACCATCCGGCAGGTTGTGCGGCAGAATTATTCTGCAACATTAAGCAAAGAAAAATTAAAGCTATTGATTTTTTCATTTTTGTTCTCCCATGAACGTTTTAATTATTTTATCAATAATAACTTTTTATTATCTAAATATTTATCGGCTTGCAAACGGTAAAAGTACACGCCGCTCGAAAGGGATGAACCATCCATACGAACGTCGTATATACCTTCATTTCTGATCTCATCTATAACAGTCAGAACTTCCTGTCCGAGCAGATTGTACACTATGAGAGTCACATGCGATTCCTTCGGCAGTTCAAACCGGATAGTTGTGGTTGGGTTGAGAGGATTGGGGAAGTTCTGACTGAGCATAAATTCCCTGGGAGTTATTTCTCCACTTTCGGATGGATCGTTTTCAAACGATGGTACCGAAGGGGGTAACTCGTGATCCGGAATGAGGCGGATTCTGCTGATGCTTCGGTCGGATTGCAGTTCCGATGAGAGAATGATCTGGCAATCCTCGCTAACCTTTACCCAGTACCCCGCGCCAGGCTGAATTGTGTCGCTGACAGTGTATCGACCGTTATAATAGAAGAATTCGGATGTACTGATTCCCCCGGGAATTGAAGTAATGCCTGCTACCGGAACTGGTGAGGTAATTGAACCGATCATGTTCCATCCTTCGATGATCGATATTGTGTCCACTGTGATTGTATCGGTATATAGGATCACCTCCTGGTCATAACCGAACTTCACCCAGTAAGCAACTCCATGAATCAGCGAGTCTGTCGAAATATATCCGGAAGTGGATTCGTATGTGAGCGCCTCCGAAGTGGCAGTCGGAAAAATTACCTCCACGCGCGGATCGGCTGCGTTCCCGGGGATTGAAAGCAGATTCCATCGAGCCATAACGTGGAAAAGTCCGGCATGCGGCGGTGCCGTTATAAATTTCCATACTGCCGACCAGTCGCTCACTCCTGCATTGTTCTTTGCCCGGACGCGCCAAAAATATTTGGCGCTGTCGGCTAACGGTTCGGATAGTTTTATCGTATCTGTAAGTGTGGAGTCAGTGTATTCGACCGAACCAAACATGGAATCTGCTGAAACCTGCAGGTGATAAGTGACGGCATGCTCAGCGCCGTTCCATCTGAGTAACGGTGTACGGGATTGATTCAGCGCTCCATCGGGAGGTGAGGCAAGGATTGGAACGGGGGGTACCGTTTCTTCCCCTTCTTCATACGATATTGCCGCATCGAATATCTCCTGAACGAACTGAGGGGCGACGAGTTCCGTTGCACTGCCGTTCGGGTGACTGTCGGTCGTACTCGCCGCATATTGGAGACGGAGCTTACCGTCGCTGCCTGCAAGCTTGTGGAAAAAGTCGAAGACGTAGACATTTGCCGGAAAAGCACCGAACTCGTTATCGTTCCCCGCAGCGAGTGTGTCCTTCGCCCACCTGCAGAACCTGTCCGATCGGTTTGCTTCATCGTCATTTGTGGCGCCCGCGACGAGAGGTGCATTTGTCCAGATGACAAAAAAATTTTGCGGATGTTCCTGCATGACCCGAACAATATTTCGCCAGTGCCACTTATAATTGTAGATGGTTTTATCGGTGGGATTCAGCGTATCAGCCGGTTCTCCTTCACCTGACATACTCGATGAAGGGAAACATGACTTGATAACGATGATCAAATTGCTTGCGAGGTACGGTGAAATGTCAGCGGTTGCGTCCTTATTGTCGAAAATCTGATGCCAGCGATACCACTCGTTGTCCCATGGATCGACGGGCCAGCCCTCTTCAATCATCGTAACTGAATCGCTGTCGGTATATCCGTGCTCGTTGTTATACTTTACAATTTCCTCGGGGATACTCGTTGAACCGCCATTCGGTCCCCAGATACAGCCGCCGGTTGAGTGGTGAAGGAAAATACCGCTCCGAAATTTCAGAGGCTGGGCTGTCGCGCAGGGAAAAAACAGCAGAAATGACAAACTAAATAAAAGCAAGTGATATTTTTTTGAAATCCCTCCCGGGAAATTATATTTATTCACAAATCACTCTCCTTCAGGCGGTAAACAATAATTGCACCAATCCAACCTTGCGAAGGTTTGCTAAGTTCAAGAGCCGATATCCTACGCAATCTTCAATTTTCTCACTAACACCTCGCTTCAGCGAGGTGACTAATAACAAAAGGAGATAGTGTAACCGTTTCAACGGTTTCCAAACTATTACCTCACCCCCTCTCCCCCTGAATCCCCCTCTCCGCGAGCGGAGAGGGGGATTCAGGGGGAGAGGTAAG
Organism: uncultured Chlorobiaceae bacterium; assembly: GCA_964353675.1. Lineage (GTDB taxonomy): Bacteria > Bacteroidota > Ignavibacteria > UBA10030 > SZUA-254 > CAYGXH01. Next base: position 3,780 of record CAYGXH010000172.1, on the reverse strand, counting down.
CATACAATTCACACCGATAAATCGGTGTGTTAATGAGATGTTTCTTACCATTAATCAGGCGATATAAACTGTGCGAACCTTGCGAAGGTATCTAGCTCAATCCGGGCAAACCTTCGCAAGGGTGTCTACCTCAACCGGGGCATCACAATATAAGACGGATACTCCGTCGAGTGGTACACTCTCTGTACAGTTTTTTCAAAATCAGAATCCTTCGCTCTGTAAATATCCATAAACTTCCCCGGATTACGATCAGCGAACGGAAACCAGGTGCTCTGAATCTGAACCATGATTCTGTGACCTGCTTTGAATTGATGGAAAAGGTCCTGAAGTATGAATTCAAAGACTGTTGGTTTATTCGGTTCAATCGGTATCGGCGTTGAGAGACTCTCACGAAATTTTCCCCGAAGAATATCACCCCGTACAAGCATTTGATAACCGCCCAATCGCACACCCGGAGGTGCAGTATCGTGAGTTTGCATGGTGTCCGGAAACACATCTATAACCTTTCCAATCCAGTCGCAGTCAGTCCCCGATGTTGATCCAACGAGATGCACTGTAATCGGTCCTGCAATTGTAACATTGTTCTCAAGTATATTGGTCTGAAAAGCAAGCACGTCCTGCCGTCTTGATGCAAATCGCTGATCTTCCACCATGAATGACGGATTATACCAGCCGGTAATTTCGCTCGTATATGGAACCGGCTTTGCGGGATCGCTCACGTATTCGGTGTACTGCTCATCATCCTGAGAAGGGGAAGTGAAACTCAGTTTACTGCCCGCGTTGATGTATAAATTTTTCATCGCAACACCATTTGGTGGCCAGCTGTCGAGCATTTTCCATTCATTTGCACCGGTGAGAAACACCGCAGCTTCCGGTATTTTCGGCTCTCCTTCTCCACGTAAGTAATACTCGAAGAAAGGAACTTCAAGCTCTTCGGCAAAAAACTTTGAGAGATTGGATCCGAACTTAATGGAACCCAGCGAATCAAGATCATTGGCAGCCCAGGCGGTATGACACCACGGTCCCATAACGAGCGTATTATTGTTTTCACGATTATTCTTCTCAATTTCCGCATAAGTATGAAGGGCGCCATAGAGGTTTTCCGTATCATACCATCCGCCCACGACCAGCGTTGCCGGTCTGATGTTTTTCAAGTGCGGTAATATACTTCTGGCTTTCCAAAAATCATCCCATGTGCCGTGTTCCATCATATCGTTCCAGAATTCAACGCTGTCGTGCATGTACCGTGCATTAGCGTTGGGCAGCGCGCCCAATTTTAAATAAAAATCATACCCATCAGGTGTTCCCGGATCAAATGGTCGGAAATCTTGCGTAGCGGGCTCAGGCCGCGGCCATCCAAAACCGACGAAGAAGTCGAATGCGTGCGAAATGAGCAGAGCACCGTTATGATAAAAATCGTCGCCGCCCATCCACTCCGAAACAGGTGCCTGAGGCGATGTTGCTTTAACCGCAGGGTGCGCTTCTATGCAAGCCACTGTCGAGTAGTAACCAGGGTAAGATATTCCCTTTACTCCGACCCGGCCGTTATTCCCAGGTGTGTTCACGATCAACCATTCGACCGTATCGTAGGTATCGGATGACTCATCAATATCATTTTTAGATTTCTTTGCCGGATTGTGAGGGCGAACGTTCACGAAGGTTCCTTCGGACATGAAGCGGCCACGGACATCCTGAAACACAATAATATACTTACGATGCCAGTAGTTTCTGGATAGATTGGAGAAAAAGCGCGGATATTTATCCTCGCCATACAATCCGGCTCCGTACGGCGAGCGCGTTAGTAGTATCGGATGACGTTCAACTGTATCCTTTGGTACATAGGCGATCGTATAAAGTTTAATGCCATCACGCATTGGGATACGGACTTCTTGCTTTGTATAATGTTTACGGAAAAAGACCGAATCAGGCTCATCCTGTGCATTTGCGGTAGTTGTGAGTACGGTCGCAGTTATGGTAATCCACAGGACGTCCCTGAGTAAACGTAGAGCCATCGTAATACCTCTTTAGGAATAGTATCAGCCTGTTGCTTTTATTGCAAAAATTGTAATGTCATCAAATTGTGAAACACCTGTGGTAAAGCGTTGTATTTCCTTCACGATATTCTTCAGTAAAATATCCGCTGTATCCGAAGCGTGCCGCTGAAGTGTCAGTGTGAGTTTCTCCTCTCCAAAAAATTCCTGCATGAGATTCTGTGCATCCTCAAGTCCGTCGCTGTAGAGCAGGATACAGTCGCCAGGATGCAGTTGAACCGAACGCGTCTCGAGTCGGATTTCCTGCGCAAGCGCAAGCGCCATGCCGCGTACTACGATCTGTTCCACAGACTTTGAGTCGTTTCGGAATAATAACGGGTAGCAGTGACCCGCGTTTGCGATCGTTACGATACGATCATGGGAATTAACAACCGCGAGGAGAGATGTTATAAATGACTTTGTGGGGATTATACCCCGTAAGATCGAATTACTGGCGGTAAGCTGAGATTCAAGCGACAGGTGCTGTGCTATTTGCGAAGAGATCACTCCTTTTCCAAGTGTTGCAAGAAGCGCCGCAGGTAATCCCTTACCTGCGACATCGGCGACGACGATTTCATACGTGTGATCATCCAGGGTGAAAATATCATAGAAATCTCCGCCCACATCTTTTGCTGGCAAGGTAATGGCAGCAAATTCAAAATTGGGCATTTGAGGAAGTTTTTTAGGTAAGAGGTTCATTTGAACCTCGCGTGCGGCGACCATTTCTTTTTCCAGGACTATCATCTTTTGCTCTTCCTCGTGGAGTCTCGCATTCTCCAGCACCTGCGCCGATTGCGCACCTATGATTGAAAGCAATCGCACATCGTCATCTGTAAACGGACCTTGATTGATCTTGTTGATTACCGCGAGAACTCCGATAAGACGATTTTTTGCCAGAAGAGGAACACAGAGCAGAGATTTTATTTCTCCTTCTACTTTTACTCCGGAAAAGCGGGGATCATGCGGAAAATCGTTTGCGACAAGCGGCTTCGTCTTGTTGATCAGCATCCAACCTAGAATATTCTGGTTAAGATGAAACTGATCCTGATTAGATCGTGAGTCCTGTGTACGGATGATTGTGAACATCGAGGATGGTTTTTCTTCCTGGACTAGCGTGATCAATCCCTGCTCGACATGTGCGCCTTTAACGGCTCGTTTGATCACGTTTTCAATTACCACATCCAGACTCATCGTTGAGCTGATGACCCGGGCAAGATCATTCAGTGTGGAAAGCTCTTCAATCGCTTTTCTTAGGCGAACATTTTCTTCCTGCAGGTTAACTAGCTGATCCATAAGGGGTATGTTGTTTGTTTGGACGAATCGCTTCACGAAGTCTTTGTTACATGAGAATGTAGAGATTCCGCACCCAAAATTCAAATGATTAATAGAAAAACCGGGAAAACGGCGAAATAGTTTGGGAAATCAATAAATTTGTTTTAATTTACCATACCAGAAACCGCATGAAAAGACGAAAAATTCTCATAGTCCGGACCGACCGGGTCGGTGATGTTGTGATGATTACTCCCATGGTTCGCGAACTCCGACTGACATTTCCGGATGCCTTTATCGCGACACTGACCCAGCATCAGGCAGGTGATATTTTTCTCCACAATCCGCACGTCGATGTTTCAATTACCGACGATCTCACGCGTGACACATTCTGGAAGGTGATCAGGGAACTGCGCCAACATGCCTTCACTGACGGACTGCTTGTCATGCCTACCAAGCGCGCGACATATCAGATGTTTCT
>CAYGXH010000171.1:0-6579 GCA_964353675.1 uncultured Chlorobiaceae bacterium | reverse complement strand
ATGAAAAATAAATAGATCCAATTTTGCTATCCTATCCCAGAAATCAGGCTGGCTGGCATTTAATCGCTCATGGGCAATTCCGTTATAATCAAGTATGGTTTCGTACCGCTCAAGTGGTTTAGAAAATCCCCCATTAGGGTCAACATGAATTCCGACAATCATAATATCACTCTTTTCTTAATATCGATCGTTCCAACACTTCAAGAAGCACGTCTCTATGTGCTTCACACCGAATCAGGTTCAACACTTTCAAGATTTCACTTTTCCGAATTATATAATCAGCGCCAATTTCTCTCCTCAATAAGCGAGTCTTAAACCGACTTAATCTGAATAGGCGCGTAAAATAATCGATTTTTCTTGATTTACAGAATTCCGCCCATCGATCTCTTAATTCTTTATCATTTTGAATTATACCGGAATACCGTGAAATTAATTGAAGGAAGTCAGCCTTTGATTCGTTCCCCAGCGGGCGTATTCCGGGATTATCCTTGAATTGAACATACGGAGCCAAACTAATCCTTGCAACAAGCTTATTACTTATTGATAATTTAACGGTATAACCCTTATACCACGAATCGTCCATTTTTTCCGGAACGTCGAATACGAAATTTCCGATGCTGTAAAAAATTGGCACGCCTTTCCAAACCTCAAATCCGCTTGCACAGTGAGGATGATGCCCGACAACTGCCGTCGCGCCGATATCGGCAAAAAACCTATACAAATTAACGACTCTCGGACTCGGCAAAGGATAGAGTTCGTTTCCGCCATGAACAATAACAAATACAATATCTGCATTCTGTTTAGCTTGCGTGATCTGATAATAATTCAGAACAGGATTCAGACCATTAGCTCCAATTTCCTCATCCATTACCGTCGAGAATTCATTTTCAGTGATGTTCACAAATGCCGCTTTGACCGATTTAATGTTTACATACAATGGTTCATGCTTTTCGGAAAGATTCAAACCTGCACCGACGGTTTTAATCCCGACTGATTTACACGCCTCCATGGTATCGCGAAGTCCGGCAGAGCCGTAATCAAATATATGATTATTCGCCAGAGCGGCGACATCAAATCCGCCGTACTTAATCGCTTTGATACAATCCGGATGTGCGTTCAGGTTCGGTCCGACTTTGGCAATACCGTCTTTTTGCAAAGTCAACGGACATTCCAGATTAACTACAGAGAGATCCTTATCTTTTAAAACCAGTATGAAATCATTGAACAAACTCTCAAAGTCATTACGCCTGCATAATTCTTCTGTCCGGTAACCCGGATAAAAATCACCTGCGAATAAAACCTCAAGCGTTTCGCCCGAAGTTTCGGCAAGTATAATCTCAGATTTTGGGATCTGCTTAACGAGTTCTTCTCGAGTCATTTATTGTCGCGTAATGTTAATAAAAATTCCGCCAGTCGCTCGGATTGAACCTGATAATCGAAGTGCCTTATAGCTGTCTCTCTCCCCCGACGTCCGACCTCTTTCGCAGATTCAGGATTTGAAAGAACGTAATCTAACTTTTCTGCAAACGCTTCCGGACTATCCGGATCGGATAAAAACGCATCGTAACCATCCTTCAGATATGTTGGGATATCCCCTACCTTCGTAACTACTACCGGATTCCCGGTAGAAAGATATTCCCCCAACTTCGTTGGAAATCCGCCTTCCGATTGAAGACTCGTCGGTCGCGCCAACGCTAATACAGATGCATTACATAGATACCGGGGGATTTCATCTCTTGAAATACGACCGGTAAAAAGCACCCGGTCTTGTAAATTTAATATTTTTACAGTTTTCTTGAGTTGTTCCATGTCACTTGTTCCCGGGGAATCGCCGATAATCAGTAGTTTTATATTCTTATGCTTATCGGAAATCAGCTTAAAAGATTCAACCAGAATGGGGACCCCATCTTTATTCCCACCCAAATATCCACAATACGCAATATAATGATCCAACTCAGGTGATGTGCTTGAATTTTTAACAAATCTTGAGCTTTCGACGGTCATCGGGATATGGATGATTTTAGCCTTTTTTCGTTTTTTTACGGTAAAATATGCCTCAAGTGGTTTCGTCATCACTATTATTGCGTCAAACATTTTATACATGTAGGAAGTATAGAGACGTGCATACACTTTCCCAACAAATGATGTTTTATTAAGGACGAACGGATACTCACTTTTTTCTTGAATAAGCGAAAGACCAAAAATTCTTGAAAAGATAAAATAAAGAAGAATAAAAAACGGTGAACTCAGATATAATATGAATGCATCATTTTTTTCTGATTTTTGTAGAATTGCCGCACTCCGTAGTATACCTTTTAATCGCATCCATCTTCTTTTTATAAACGTTTCACCCCTGAGAGTCGATCCGCAAGAGTATTCGAACTCCACGCCGTGGAAGTTGCCCATCGGTTCGTGATTCATTATAGGCTGACCGGAATTTTCAGTCGGCAGAAGACAGACCACTTTTACGTGAATATTCTTTTCAACTAAACCCCGCGCAATCGAAACCATCCGGTTTGTCGCAGCCATCCCAACTGGAAAGGGTCCGTCGGTGACAATAAATACGGTCATAATGCGTTTACTGTGAGATGATCTACCGATGTCAGTCTCTCGGTTCAATACCAGCCCATTTATTACTTATCTTAGATGTTCCGAGGATTAATTTAAGAACTCTCCAGGATGTATTAGTAATTTTATAATCTGCGGGTATCCAATGTGGTGCCGGGACACTTTTTTCTCTAATGGTTAATCTTATTGAATCGATAATAGTTGCCTGGTCGAGTCCTGTCAGTACTATTGAACCGGCATCCAGAGCTTCCGGACGCTCTGTTGCATTCCGAATTGTGATCGCGGGAAATCCCAGGATCGCAGATTCTTCGCTGATCGTGCCGCTATCCGACAGCGTACAGATTGCGTTCATTTGTAGCCATACATAGTCTGAATAGTTAAACGGTTTTGATAGCCGTACGTTTTTATTAAATTTTTTAAAACGGTGTTCGCTTAATCTTTTCCTGGTCCTTGGATGAGTCGAAACAATAACCGGTGTTTTAAATATAGAAGCAATCTTATTGATCGTATCGACAATGGGCTTCAGCGCGCTTCTATTATCGACATTCTCTTCGCGGTGAATACTGATCAGGAAATAGCCCGATTTCTTCAGTTTCAATCGTGTCATTGCAGATGATTGACCGATTCGATCCTTATAGAACATCAGCATTTCGTAAAGCGGTGACCCTGTCAGATATATTCTTCTTTGAGGAAAACCCTCGGCGATAAGATGACGTCGGGCATGCTCTGTGTACACGAGATTGAAATCAGCTATATGATCTATTATCTTCCTGTTGATCTCTTCCGGAACATTTTGATCAAAACAACGGTTTCCGGCTTCCATATGATAAACAGGGATTTTATATCGCTTAGCAATTATCCCGGCAATTGAACTGTTAGTATCACCCAAAATTAAAACGGCATCCGGTTTTTCTTTTAGCAATACCTTTTCACTCTTAATCAAAGTTTCTCCTAATACAGAACCCAGCGATGAAGTGTCAACTTTCAGGAAATAGTCCGGTTTTCTGAGTTTGAGATCCTTAAAGAATATTTCATTTAATTCGTAATCATAGTTTTGACCTGTATGGACGATGACATGGTTCACATGTTGGTCCAGCAGAGCCATCGTTCTTGCAAGGCGGATTATCTCAGGCCGTGTTCCGACAAAGGTCATCACCTTCAATTTACTTTTTATGTTTTTCATCAGACTTTCTCAAAAATGGTATCAGGATTTTCCGGATTATAAAATTCATTGCTCCAGAATATAGTCATAAGGGGAGAATTGCCTATATTTTCAATATTATGAGTATGGTAAATCGGGATATCGGTATAAACCGGATCTTTGCCCGTAACATGATACTCGATGATTTCTTTTGATCCGATTTTTCTAAACCGGATTATTGCATCACCTGAGACCACGCAGAAACGTTCAAACTTACGCATATGATAGTGATTGCCGCGCGTAATCCCTGGATGCGTCATGGAAAAAAATGTCTGACCGCCGCACTTTGACCGAATTTGTTCAAAAAGATAACCTCGCTCATCAGACCGCATTTCCAGCTTCCTTGGAAAATATGAGTAATCTAGGTACGAGCGAAAAGTATTAAAAAGCGCAACGTCAAAATTAGTCGGCAATTCAGGTATAATACCGTCAATCAAATATTGTTTTTGGAATCCATTTAGATATTGAAGCAGTTCTGAGACTTTACAGACGTTCGTCTCTTTCACCTTCCTGGTCTGAATGTTTTCAACCTTTTGAGCGATGATTTCACCATAGATTACTTCAGCGAGGTCATTTACATATATCAGCGGCAGTTCGGCATCTACGTGTATTTCGGGTTTTTGATTGTGCGTTAATTGAAAACAGAAAGTCGATAAGACTGAATTGTAAAACGGCCTTCCGAATGCACCGAAGACGTTCGGAATTACAAGCGTCGTATGTCTGCTTCCCGATTCTAACGCCCATGTTTGAAATAGTTTATCGCCGTCCATTTTTGATCTACCATACGGATTATCCCTGCCTACCTGAATTGACGAAGCATGAAGCAAATGCGTTTTTCCCCCGGAATGCTTCAAAGCGGATATTAAAGTCTGAACCAATTGAATGTTGGTATTATATAGTTCCGAATCATTACCACGATTCACAGCAGCGAGGTGAACGATCGTATCACATTCGGAAACGAATATTTCCATTTTTTCTTTTTGAGAAAAGTAATCGTCCTCAAATGGAATAAGCTCGATAAGGTCAGACTTTTGCCGTAAGAGCTGGAATAGATGATAGCCGATGAATCCGCTCTGACCCGTAATACCGACCTTCAACCTGTTCATCGGATGATTTCCTGAATTTCACGCAATGAAAGAATAAGCTCCTTAGTCTCCTTAAAATCTAGCCTTCGTGTATTTTCTGACGTATATCCTTCCTTAGGGAACTGATCGACCATGCCCTCGGTGAAATATTTATCATAATCGAGACGTTCAAGATTCCTGATCCGATAGAACTGTTCATGATCTTCAGCTTTTGCAAGATCCTCCTGGGTTATCAGAGTTTCATGAAGTTTCTCACCTTCACGTGTGCCGATAGTTTTTTTCCCATATTTGGACTGGAAAATATCCAACATTACATCTGCAAGAGTATCCATAGTTGCTGCAGGGGACTTGCGGACCAGTATATCGCCATTCATTCCATGGTCGAGGGCATAGAGAACAAGTTCAATTGCAACGGGGAGAGGCAATAAAAATCTTGTCATTGCCGGATTAGTGATTGTAACCGGCAGCTTCCTACTGATTTGTTCGACAAATAGAGGAATAACAGAGCCGCGTGAATACATTACATTGCCGTACCTAACACCGCAGAATACAGTATGCGTCGATTCGGTTCTGGCTTTTGCAAGCATAATTTTCTCAAGCAGAGCTTTCGACATTCCCATAGCATTGATCGGATATACGGCTTTATCCGTGCTAAGTACGATGACCTTCTTAACCCCGCACTCTTCCGCAGCATCGAGAACATTTTGCGTACCTATAACATTAGTCATCACAGCTTCATAAGGAAAAAATTCACACGTGGGCACTTGTTTTAAAGCCGCCGCATGAAAAACATAGTCAACACCCTTCATTGCCTGGAAAACTCTTTCCCTTTCTCTGACATCGCCGATAATAAATTTCATAACAGGGCTATGCATTGCATTTCGCATATCATATTGTTTTTTTTCATCCCTGCTAAAAATTATGATCGACTTTGGGGAAAAGTCTTTTACTACTCTCTCGACAAATGTCGTCCCAAATGAACCGGTCCCTCCGGTGATCAGGATCGTTTGGCCATTCAGCATTTTCATTACTCCATTAAAGATACAAAATACATTTTAATCGGACATAGTTTAAATGTTATTATCTATTTCCTGCAGATATGATTTTTTCTATCTCGCGTGCCAGGTATTTGCCAACCATCCTGTTCGCTGCATGATTCCAGTGACCGACTTTACCCGTGGCTTTCCAATAATGCGGATTAATTCCGTCCCGCTCTAACTGCTCCAGCGCTGAAATCGGATTGAGCACCACCAGTCCTAAATTCTCGATCGTATCGATTGTTCTTGGAGACAAGCCCATGTTGACAACCATTACAATCTGTTCAGTAAATCCATAATTAATTCCTTCAAGATCCATAATGATCGCAGAATCCAGTGTTGAAAGGCCAACTGACGGATTATGCTTATCTTCCGGATCCAAATCCTCTCTAAGATAGTTAATATATAACTTATCTAATAATATTTGCCAGATGAGACCTTCATCATACAGTTTTTGGCAATTACTTGCCAGGCTAAGTAATGATAATTTACCCCGATAAAAGTCAGTTCTGCCGCGAAATAAAAATGACTCGCTTTTATTAAAACCAAAGTTCATCTTCAGTTTACCGTTTTCTAATACGCAACGGGGACCGAAAGATTGGTTCACAGTATTTAAATCAGTCGCGTGTACAAAGAATAGAATTACATCAGGGTGGAAAGAGTCGACAAAATTCCTGAAATAGCAGTA
>CAYGXH010000170.1:0-6652 GCA_964353675.1 uncultured Chlorobiaceae bacterium | reverse complement strand
ATCCGCTCTGCGGAGACCACTTCACTCTCTTCGTGAAGCTCATAGACGACCGTATCGCCGAAATCAGCTTCGAAGGAGCCGGTTGCGCAATCTCGAAAGCTTCCGCGTCCGTGATGAGCGCTGCCGTTAAAGGCAAAACAATTGCAGAAGCGGAAGAATTGTTTAATAAATTTCACAAACTCGTAATGGGGGAACTAGATCCGACAGCGGATATTGAAGCTCTCGGTAAACTTGCCGCATTTTCAGGAGTATCCGAATATCCGGCCCGCGTCAAGTGCGCGACTCTCCCATGGCATACGCTTCACACTGCCCTTACAACTGATGACCACAGAACTTCCACGGAATGACGCATGGATCAACAGAAACTCAGTACAGTCGAACAAACAGTAATCGAAGCACAGGTCCTCGAAGCGCTTCGGACCTGCTACGATCCCGAAATTCCCGTTAATATTTATGAACTCGGACTAATCTATGGTATCACAGTCGAAGATAACGGGGAGGTCGAAATTAAAATGACGCTAACTTCCCCTCACTGCCCTGCAATACAGTCGCTTCCTGCTGAAATCGAGTCAAAAATCAGATCTATACAGGGTGTTACAAATGTCATCATTAAACTGGCATGGGATCCTCCATGGCATGCCGGGAGGATGTCGGACGCCGCGAAGCTGGAACTTGGCCTGGCATAAGAGGAAAACTGAAATAACACTATATGGAAAATCTATGAAAAAGGAACGAATCGCATAAGGGGGATCATAGGAACCTATCTACTTCCGAGAGTGTTAAGGAAATTCAGAATCCTCGGAGCCATTTCCATCATCCAATAAGAGGAAGATAACCTACGGCGATGGGTCCAGGAAGGGAAAGTTTCCTCCGGCTCGTTCAAGGTGTAATAAAATGAGAATAAAGATACAATGAAACGTAGAACATTTATAAAAACAGCCTTTCTGGCAGGTGCTGGAACAGGGATTTTTCATAATCAATTACTAACAAAGAACAAATCATGGAAGGAAGAAATTACAATGGCATACGAATGGAAATTTAATCCGCGTCCGTACTCAGACGAGTCGGCGAAATCACTTCTGAAAAATGTGATGTCACCGGAAACCACCGACTGGCATTACAACACGCATCAGAAAGGATACGTAACTGCGCTCAACACGATTGAAAAAGGATTGGAAACAGCTGATCGATCGAAAGCAAACGGAAATTACAGCGAGATCGGCGAATTAAAACGCCGGCTGACATGGAATCACTCCGGCGCTCTCCTGCACGATATCTATTGGCAGGTACTGGGCGGTAACGGCGATCCGAAAGATGGACCCGAAATCCTCTCTGCAATAGAAAAAGAGTTTGGTTCATTTGAAAAATGGAAGGAAGATTTCAAAGCGACCGCGATCTCTGCCAAACTCAGCGGATGGGGTTTACTGGTTGCTGACCAGCTCTACTCCGGAAGATTGCTGAACGTCCTGGTTGATGAACACCAGTATGGCGCAATCTGGGGCGGCATACCTCTCATTTCACTTGACGTTTTCGAGCACGCCTATTATCATAAAGACGGCCCGAAGCGTGCAGCGTACATCGACAATTTCCTCGCGAACCTGCACTGGGGACGCATAAACGATCGTTATAAAAAGGACGTCCTTCATAAGTAAAAGCGATTCTACGCAGATGCTTTGCTTCATCGTCGTTTATTTCGACCGAAGCCGGGCATAATGGAGATATAGCAGTTTAAAAGAGGGGCTGGCTCGGATGCATTCGAAATGTCATCGCCGGCATGCGGTCAGAATCTGTGTACCCGGATTACCCGCTTAACACGATGGCAATACGACTGCTTCGTGTCAGCCCTTTTCTTTTCGCAAATTGCCCAAAATCAACCTCTCACATTTCACAAATCTGAACCATAACTGTACGTTATGCGTTATATTCATTATACATATATAAAACCACTTGAGAATTAGGTTGAGAATTTCTATATTAAAAAATAAATTTCTCAAGGAAAGATACTAATCGATGAAGTACCTAAAAGTAATTATTCTGCTTTTGACAGTTGTCTCATTTCTCTATTCGGACTCTGTCGAAAAATACTCACGGATAGCAATTGAAGTTCCCGACAGGGCAACATTGAACAGGGTCTGGAAGACAGGAATTGATTATGAAGGTTCATCGGGTAAACTCGGCGGTAGGATGGAATTCATTGCAGGTTCGTACGAATTACAACAGCTGCGTAATGAAGGTATTTCCTATTCGATCGTCATGGATGATATTGCAAAAATATCTTCTGATGGATATGCCAACGGACCCGCCAATGCACTCGGTTTCGGTTACGGGAGCATGGGTGGATTTTATACCTTCACGGAAGTCACACAACAGCTTGATTCAATGCGTACGCTCTATCCTCTTCTCATTTCGCAGAAGGAATCGATAGGAGCAAGTCACGAAATGCGCAACATATGGGCAGTGAAAATATCCGATAACCCTGAAACCGAAGAAGAGAATGAACCCGAAGCTCTTTACACCGGTCTACATCATGCGAGGGAACCGGCCGGAATGATGTCTATAATATACTATATGTGGTGGCTCCTCGAGAATTACGGAACTGATCCGCAGGCAACCTACCTCATCGACAACCGGCAGATGTGGTTCATCCCGGTGGTTAATCCGGATGGTTATACCTACAACGAGTCTTTGTATGTTCCACCATCAACCTTTGGCTACTGGCGTAAAAATAGACGCGTGAATGGCGACGGATCCCGCGGTGTGGATCTCAACCGTAATTACGGACCCGAGTACATGTGGAACTCTCCCTATGGCGGATCGAGCACCACACCGGGGTCTGACACCTATCGTGGGCCCTATCCATTTTCTGAACCTGAAGTAATTGCCATTCAGGGTTTCATATGGTTTCATAATATCAAGACATGTCTGAATTATCACACGTACAGCAACCTCCTCATTTACCCATGGGGTTATCAGCCTATTGAAACTGAAGACTCGCTTACTTTCAGGGAGTTTGCATTTTATATGGTTGAGGATAACCGCTACCTGAGCGGACGCGATGAGGAGACCGTGAATTACATCACACGCGGAAATTCAGATGACTTCATGTACGGCGACCTTTCAAAACCCAAGGTATTTGCCATGACACCGGAAGTGGGCACTACCGGATTCTGGCCTACGACCGCAGAAATATTTCCCCTCGCACAGGAGAACCTCACCGCGAACATCTTCTTGTCATATGTCGCCGGACAATATACTTCTCTCAAATCCCATGATATCCAGGGCGAAGACAGTAACGGCTTCCTCCAACCCGGCGAAGATTTCAATCTGATGGCAATTATAGGAAATAAAGGTCTCGGCGATGCTAAAAACCTGCATATCGAAATATTAGATAATTCTCCGCTCATGGAATTTACAGTTCCCGAAATTGTCGTCTCAAATCTGACCGCCCGCGCGGAATCGACGCTCGCATTCCCGGGATCAATTATCAATGCAAATATTTCATCAGCCCGTGCTGACGTATATTTTCACTTCAGCGATTCACTCGGATACTCCCATGACGACACGGTTACAATATTCATCGGTACACCGGACGTTATTCTCTCGGACAGCGGTAACGACGGATTGTCAAACTGGTCGATTGTAGGATATTGGGATCTAACGAGCGATGCTCACACTCCTCCCTCTGCATTCACAGACAGCCCGGATGATGAGTACGAATCAAACCGGAATTATACGCTCACCTATAACAAAGAGATAAACCTGTACGCATATGACTATTGTCAGCTCCGATTCTGGACCAAATGGGCAATAGAGCCGACATTTGATTTTGGTAAAATTGAAATTTCCACGAACGGCGGGGTCAATTGGATCAGCCAGAAGACTTCACTTTCACACCGCGGCTCAGGCCGGGGTGCACAGGGGTCCGGAGAATGGGGATACGATGGATTTACGCCGGGTCTTGACTGGATAGAACAACAAGTTGATCTCACTCCATTTTTAGACAGAACTATCCGCCTGCGCTTTACAATATCTTCGGATGCCGGAAGCGCTAGGGACGGCTGGTACCTCGACGACATCCGTGTATACGGATACCGATCTGGAGTCTCCTATATATCAATTGCCGATAATGGATCGAATTCGGAAGGCCTGATCTTTGGTGAAGATGGTACTGCAACAGAAGCCCTTGACCCCCTTCTCGGAGAGATTGAACTAGGTCCGAAACCGGCGCCCGGTTCCTTCGATATCAGATGGCATATCGACGGCACAAACGGAACAAAAATCAATTATCTCGATACGTTGAGTCCCTCGAATCCGATCAATACATTTCTCGCAGAATTTCAACCAGGTCCGGGCGGATACCCTATTCAGCTCCGGTGGGATCCTTCGGATCTGCGGCGGGGCGGTTGGCGGCTCCGGGATGGTCTCACACACGGCGCTATATTCAATCTAAATATGTGGTTTGACACAGCGCTTGCCGTCACCGATACGATGGTCAAATCTGTGGAAATTATTCACACGCAGGAGGACACGCTCATCGCAACTAACGTTGCAGGCTGGAATCTAATGTCGCTTCCGGTGATAATCCAGAACCGGGCACGAACTACCCTTTACCCGACAGCTGTGACAGATGCATTCGCATACCAGGGAAGTTACGTTTCCGTCGAGTCACTTGATTACCATCAATCATACTGGATAAAATTCGCCGAATCCGACACGACAAAGTTAGTCGGTATTCCTATCGTTGAGGATTCTCTACATATTCCCGAGGGGTGGTGGATGATTGCAGGGCTCGGGTGTCCTGTTGTTATCGAACAAATGGTATGTGATCCGTCGCCTTGCAGACCGTTCGTCTTCCGAGGTGTATACGTATCAGAACCGACCATAAATCCGGGCGAGGGCTTTTGGTTGAAAGGTCCTCTGACACTCTCCTACTCCTGTATAAAGCCGTATCAATCGACACAGATGACGAACGGTGTAGACCTCATTCCCGATCTCAGTGCTGTCACATTTAAAAATGTGAGCGGCAAGACATCGACACTCTACTTCTCAGAAAATTCCATGGCGGGACAAGTTGAGCACCGGTATGACCTGCCGCCGCGGCCGCCTACGGGTTCCTTCGATGCACGCTTCACATCCGACCGATACCTGGAACATTTTTCTCCGGAAGAGGCAACACAACAAGTTGGTATCTCACTGCAGTCTGCCCCCGGTCCGGTCACGATTATGTGGGAAATAACCGGAGGAAATGATGCGACATATGAAATTTCTCAGGAATCTGCCAATAGCTGGAAACAGACACTTGTCGGTAATGGGACTCTGATCCTCCCGGATGGCGGTGATCGTAATCTAGTACTTTCACGGAGGAAAATCGCAAATGTTCCACGAGCATTTGATCTTGGACAAAATTATCCTAATCCGTTTAATCCCGCTACAACGATCGGTTTTGATGTCCCTCAGGCCTCGATCGTAAGCGTAACTGTTTTTAATACAATCGGTCAGACAATTGATATTCTTGCCGATAAGGTGGTATTTCCGGCCGGTCAGTTCCATCTAACGTTTACAAGCAACGATCTTCCATCCGGCGTCTATTATTATTCTGTTGATGCGCGAACCATCGATGGAAATATTTCATTTAAATCAACAAAAAAGATGATACTCTTACAGTGAATTTATGAGGTAACCGATGAAACCCATTTTTCAGATCATTCTTCTTTTTGGGATCTCTTTTGCATTACTGCCGGCACAGCAGACCTCATGGCAATGGGTCAGTCCATTACCACAGGGTAATATACTTAACGGAATATGGACGATCGACCAGGACACGATATATGCTGTCGGCGACTACGGAACGATTCTCAAATCGACCAACAAGGGACTGACGTGGCAGGTAACACCCAATGCAACCGGTATCGTTGAACCCCTGTTTGCCGTTCATTTTATTTCCGGATCAACTGGGTGGATCGTCGGTGAATACGGTCGCATACTCAAAACTATCGACGGAGGCGCGACCTGGTACGTACAGGAAGCTTCCATAACGGGCGACCTGTATGCTCTTTACTTTATTTCCTCAACGACGGGATGGGTCGTAGGCTCGCAGGGGAAAGCCTACAAGACAACAAATGGCGGAACCACATGGACTCCACTGACGACCGGAACTACGTCAGCTCTTTATAGTATCCAATTCCTTTCATCGACGACCGGCTGGATCGCTGGAACAAACGGCACCATCTTGGGTACAACGGACGGCGGTACGACATGGTCGAAAAAAACGACGCCGACACCCCTCAGTTTGTACGGCATCCAGTTTACCTCAAGCACGGTCGGGTACGCGGCAGGAGCATTTGGTACCGTTCTGAAAACAACAAACGGCGGTACAACCTGGATACAGCAGGTAAGCAGTACAGATTTCAGTCTCTTCACACTGCACTTTACATCATCATTAATCGGGTGGGCAAGCGGAGTTTACGGTGTCATCATTAAGACGACAAACGGCGGACTCACCTGGTTCGAACAGAGCAGTCCGACGTACAATGATCTCTATTCAGTAAAATTTGCAAATTCCTCGTACGGATGGGCGGTCGGAGATTTCGGAACAATCGCCGCAACAACCGACGGCGGAATGACCTGGATTCAGCAGTCCACAGGGACAGCG
>CAYGXH010000169.1:0-6655 GCA_964353675.1 uncultured Chlorobiaceae bacterium | reverse complement strand
TGACGTCAGAGTGATAGCGGCGACCAATAAGAATCTGCCGGATGAGATCGCGAAGGGGAATTTCCGTGAAGATCTTTACCATCGGTTGAATGTTATCCCGATTTCCGTACCGCCGCTCCGTGAAAGGAGGGAAGATATTCCGATTCTTATCCAGGCATTCGTTGAAGAGATATGTATGAAAAATGGCATCGCACGGAAGAGCATTGACGGAGAGGTCATAGAATTGTTACGGGGAATGGAATGGCGCGGAAACGTCCGGGAACTACACAACACCCTCGAAAGACTTGTCATTATGTCGACAAGTGGGCGTATTAATGCAAAAGACGTTGAGATGCTTTCCTTCTCGGCGAAAGATACTGTCGATGAGATCGTCCATGCGAGCCAATCGTTTCAGGAATTCAAAGACCGTGCAGAGGCGATGTTCATTGCGCATCAACTGAGACTTCATGACTGGAATGTTTCGAAAACTGCTGAGACTCTTCAGATGGAACGGAGCCATCTGTACACCAAAATTAAAAAATATGGACTCGAACGTGAGGAGGATAAAGCCAGTTGATTTCCGATTTCTGACTCTGTATTCTGCTATGCAGAAATCGGAAATCTGGCTCTGTACAGTCAGCCTCAAATTTCCGATTTCATCTTTGCGATGACCGAATCAGAAATCGGAAATTGTATGATCTTAGAACCACTGTTTTTTCTCGATGACGTACTGCTGTTCGAATTCCTCGTCTGATTTTGTGAGGTAGATAATTCCTTCCACGAAGCCTACCACCCAAAGGATAATATTCGGTATGAAGAGAAATATCCAGCAGATGGCTAATCCGATTGTGTTCACAAGCAGGAAGACAATTCCGGGTCCGGTAAAACCGAGATAAAATTTATGGATTCCAAGGCCACCGAGGAATATGCCCAGAAGCCCGGCTGCAAGTTTATTTTTGGAACTCGCCGTTGTCGATCCAATGGCAACGTATACATTTTTTGCTTTGGTGTCTTCTTTTTCAAAATCTACGGTCATACCGCGCACGGGCACGGCAGTCTCTTTCCATTCTGAACCGTTGAAGTAGTATCTCGAACCGTCATTTCCCGAAATAACGCCCGTATTTGTCTGGACCGAAAATTCAAGAATACGACCCTGCATGATATATCCCTTTCTTTAGTTAAATATATTAACTGCTCTGACATTACTATACGAAAATGCCGGCATCAAGTTTCGAAAGGTAGGGCGGGTGTGAGCAGGAAGGACGGCCTTCCCAGCTCGCGAGCGGGGTAGTTTTTTTACAGCAATATGCGGTAAACCATTATTAAGGACTAAATTCCAGATCCGGTTTATTTTGTTCGGATTCGGGTTTCGAACTATCGTTCCCCTTGCCGTTGCTCTCTTCGGACCTGGATTCCGGAAGAATGCCCTTAGAGATTTTCCTCTGGCGAACAACTTCGTACATGACAAGCGCCCCCGCGACTGAGGCGTTGAGCGATTGAACTATCCCGTACAGTGGTATTTTTACCACAAAATCACACTTCTCTTTCACAAGCTGACGGATACCCTTACCTTCGTTGCCGACGACGATAGCGATGGGTGTAGTGTAATCAACATCCGTGTAGAGCTTGTCTGATTCTGAGTGGGTGCCGACAATCCAGAATCCCTTAGCCTTCAGTTCTTCGAGTGTAGTTGTGATATTGGTTACTTTTGCGACGGGGAGGTGTTCGCTGGCGCCGGCAGAGGTTCTGGCGACTGTAAGATTAACGGATGCGGCATGGTGTTTCGGTATAACGGCACCGTGGGCGCCGGCGCATTCTGCGGTCCGTATGAGAGCGCCGAGGTTCTGGGGATCTTCTATCTCATCGAGGAAAAGAATGAAGGGCGCTTCATTCTTACGGGTTGAAGTATTCAGAATATCTTCAACCTCGACATATTTTTTTGTTCCGACAATGGCTACAACTCCTTGTGTAGTCGTGTCGCTCACGAGATCGCGGAATTTCATTTTTCCAACTTCCACGTACGGTACACGGTTTCTCTTCGCGAGGGATTTTATCTTCTCGATGGCAGTACCCCGCACACCGGCGAGTATAACTACTTTCTCGATTATGCGTCCGCTGCGAAGAGCTTCCATCACCGGGTTTCTACCCGCGATAATATCCAGCGTCGGTTTACGATCGTGTACAACGCGCAGCGGCGATGGCCGATCGTGGTGAAATTTATTGTTGTGGTCGTTTATTTCGAAGTTCATAATTCAATTCTGTTAGTTTTTAGTGGGACATAGTTTTTTTGTTTATCCGCCGGAGGATCAGGATGCCTGCCCCGCCGAATATAATTATGACGATCGACAGCAATTGAGCTTCCGTGAGTCCGAAGAGGATTCTGGGATTTAATCGGATATATTCCACGAAAAAGCGCATGCAGCCGTTTGTTATAAGGTAGAGCATAAAGAGGTTCCCGTTAAGACGGATTTTCTTCCGTACGCTCCACAATAATAGGAACAAAAGAAGTGACAAAATAAATTCATATATCGGCGTCGGGTGTACGCGTATGGTGTTGGGTACAATGCCGTTGACACCATATTTCTGCACGATTTCCGGAAAATCCCTGAAAGCGACCGATGGCGGGTAAGTACCGTTTGAATATTCAGCCCCCCAGGGTAAGTTGGTCGGCATGCCGTAATCCCCGTCACCTGCTAAGTGGCAGCCGATTCGTGCAATCCCGTAGCCGATGAGAAGGGCCGGTGCGGCCGCGTCGCATATCGTGAGAAAAGGAACTTTCTTTCTTCGAGAATAGACCCATATTGCAATTGTGGCAAGAATAAATCCGCCGTACCAGGTCAATCCTGCCGGCGACAGTGCTTCTCCAAGCGGATCGCGGATGAAATATTTCCATTCTTCAAGTAGAAAGAGCAATTTTGATCCTGCGAGGCCAAAGATGACTGCCAGTAAAGTAATAGTACTTCCCATGGCGGGATCGCATCCTCTTCGCTTGAGTTCCTTTGTCAGTACCCAGCTTGCGACAATGAAACCTATTGCCATCATCAGCCCGAAGCTGTGAACCGTAAAAGGACCTATCTTAAAGAGTTCCGGATACATAGTATGTCATTTTTGTGATGGAATGGATGGCGCTGCAGCCATACGGTAATTACCATTCGTCGGGTGATGTTACAACATCGACGAATTTTTTCTTTGGATATTTTCCGAGCACTATTTGTTTTTTTGTAATTGTGATACTATACAAGTTTTCTTCTTTTCCGGGCTTGACAATAACGAGATCATACTGTCCGCTGAGATCGGGGTATTCAGTTTTATACATCGCCGGGCCGTTGCCCGGTATTGAAACCTGTGGTGCACGAAGTCCGCGGATATTTAAACGTATCGTTCGGTCGTTCAATTCTGATTCTACGATGATTTCGTAGCGGAAGCTTGAAAATTCATTCGTTGTTCTCAATGCAAGCGATGTTACGTACTTCTTTTCATTTTCTTTGAACACCGGAGTAATCAGCAGGCGATACTCGATCGGGAATATCGGTTTAACTCGTTTTCCCCTCTTCACCTCTGCCTCTGTCCGTTAGTAAATAATCAATGATCCGGTCAAACTCGACGACTTCGTCACTCCCGTTGCCCATGTTTTTTATGCGGACCTGACGCCGGTTAATTTCATCTTTACCGATAACGATGACGTACTCTGCATGCTGTCTGTCCGCTTCACGCATCTGAGATTTGACGCTTCGCTCAACGAAATCAATATCGCAGGATATGCCGCGTCGCCGCATTTCGATTGCATTTGTGAGGGACCAATGCCGGCCGCTGTCATCTGCCGCTATGATGAAAATCCGTGGAGAGGGTGCGGTACCGATGTCAAGTTTTTGCTTTTCTATTACCATGAGAAGTCGCTCCAATCCTGCGGCGAATCCCACGGAGGGTGTTTGTTTACCGCCGAGCTGCTGCACGAGGAGGTCGTATCGTCCGCCTCCCGCAAGGGCATCCTGCGAGCCGAGGTCCTTGCTGATGATTTCATAAGCGGTTTTTGTATAGTAGTCGAGTCCCCTGACTATTCTTCCGTCGACAAAAAAATCAATATCGAGCAGTGTGAGATATTTCTGCAAACCAGTAAAGTGTTCGGTGCACGCCGGGCAGAGGTAATCTTTCATCAAGGGAGCATCTTTCGATATGAGCCTGTCCTCTTCGTCTTTGGAATCAAGAATTCGGAAGGGATTCGTTTCGAATCGTTTCCGGCTTTCCTCTGTCAGTTTTTCAAGATGAGGATAAAGATATTTCTGCAATACATCCCTGTACATCGGGCGGCAGAGTGCGCATCCGACTGAATTGATGCGGAGTTCGAAATTCTTGATACCCAATGACCGGTATACTTCGAGTGAAAGGGCAATGATCTCAGTGTCGATTGCTGGATTCAGTCCGCCTATCGCTTCAGCGCCGAACTGATGGAATTGTCTCATCCGGCCTGCCTGCGGGCGCTCCTGGCGGAACATCGGCGCGATGTAGTATACCTTAACGAGAGGCTGCTGCTCTCCGAGATTGTTTTGGATATATGATCGCATCACGGCGGCAGTCATTTCGGGTTTTAATGTGATGGAAGTCCCGCTCCTGTCGCTGAAAGTATACATTTCTTTTCCAACAATATCGGTCTGCTCGCCGATTCCGCGTTCGAAGAGTGCGGTCTCTTCAAACACCGGAGTGCGGATTTCGCGGTAGTTGAAAACTTCCATCACCGATCGTATGGCTGACTCAACGTGCTGCCAGCGATGACTATCATCGGGAAGTATGTCTTTAGTGCCTCTGATTGATTTGTATTTCAAGTACTACTCCGCGAACTGTACGTTTCGGATGGAAACGCCGGAAAGGAAGACCGTACACTATCCAGCGAGATCACATATCTGTATAATTTGCTTCCTCTTGTACGAATGTTGAAATAATTTCTTTTGGTGTCTTGGTTTCTAATAGCTTGTTGCGAAATTCCTCTTTGTTCATGAGCCTGGAAATCCGACTCAGGAGCTTTATGTGGGGTCCGACGAGATTGTCCTTGCCAACGAGGAGAAATACCAAACGTACAGGCTTCTCATCGAGCGACTGATAGGGAATAGGATTTGCCGTGACTCCGAAAGCTGCCACTATGTCAGTTACGGCATCGGTTTTACCGTGCGGTATTGCGAAGCCGTTGCCGACACCCGTGGACATTATCTTCTCCCGCTCGAATATTGCGGATCGGACCTTGCCTTTATCGAGTACTTTTGGCGACTGACTGACAACCTCAATTAAAGTTTCGATTATTTCTTCTTTGGTTTTCCCCGGAAGGTTTGAAATCACTAATTTTTCTTCGAGGATGTCGCTTATTTTCATGGATTCACGTTGCTCCTAACGATATGGTGACGATTGAGCATTCGTCCCAGCATTATGCCTGAATGATGCGCAAGATAAGGTTACAAATAATCCACCCAATGTACAAAAAATATTTATTTCAAGCAAAAATCCGGATCCCCTTATGCTAGAAATTCAATAACATCGTATCTGGTTAAGATACCCACGATAGTGCGGTTATCTTCGATGAGTACTGCGGCATCTTTCTTCTTGAGGAAATCAATCGCATGCTCAATGGGGGCGTTCACGCCTATGACAGGAAAAGAGGGCTCCATGATTGCAGAAACGGGAAGATCAAGCTTCGATGAATCTTCCAGAACGATGGACATTACATCGCTATCGAGTACTCTTCCCACCGACTTTCCTTTATCAAGTACGGGTAGCTGTGAAACATCATATTCCTTGAAGAGTGCAAGCGCTGTCCGTAGAGTTGCCGCTGGCTCGACGCGTATAAGCTTCGAAAGTCCCGTTCCTTTCCGCTGAAGGACGTAACGGACTGTCACCTTGTCGGGAATTAGGAAACCATGTTCACGCATCCAGTTGTCGTTGAAAATCTTGCTCAGATATCGTTCCCCCCTGTCCGGCATTAGGATCACCATGACATTGCTATCGTTCATGTGAGATGCGTACTTCAGCGCACCGGCCATGGCGGCTCCGGAAGATCCGCCGAGGAATAATCCTTCCTCACGGCAGAGACGCCGGGTCATCAGGAACGCTTCCTTGTCGCTAACGTCAATGATATCGTCGATGATGTCGAAATCAAGGACCGCAGGGAGCCAATTCTGACCAATTCCTTCTAACTTGTAGCTCTTTCCATCCACTTTCGGAGATGAACGGCGGTACAGGTCGTGAATAAAAGATCCGTGCGGGTCGACCCCGATGATTTTCACCGAGGGATTTTTTTCCTTGAGAAATTTCCCTATGCCGGAAATCGAACCGCCGGTCCCGATGCCCGCGATGAAAAAATCTATCTGACCCTCTGTCTCTTCCCAGAGTTCGGGTCCCGTTGTTCGTGAATGGATTTCGGAAACAACAGGATTATAAAATTGATTGGCAAGAATAGAATTCGGAGTTTCCCGTACGATACGCTTGGCAACTTCAATATAGCTTTCCGGAGAATCATGGGTTGCTTCGGCCGGAGTTACTATGACCTCCGCGCCGTATGCCCGGAGTATCTGAATTTTTTCCTGACTCGTTTTATCGGGAATTGTAAAAACACATTTGTACCCTTTGACGGCCGCTGCGATTGCAAGTCCGATGCCCATATTTCCGGAAGTGGCTTCGACAATCGTACCAC
>CAYGXH010000168.1:0-6670 GCA_964353675.1 uncultured Chlorobiaceae bacterium | reverse complement strand
CAATTAACAGCAGAGGGATTCTCGGTTGATACCGCCGACGATGGGGATACAGCGATAGAAAAACTTGATAAAAAATCATACGATGTCGTACTGCTTGATATCCGCATGCCGAGGATGAACGGTATGGAAGTGCTTAAGCATATGAAAAGTAAAGGTATGACCACGCGAATAATTATGCTTACAGCAGTTGATGATCTTACAGTTGCACTTGAAGCTGTGAAAATGGGAGCGATCGACTACATGACAAAACCATACGACTACAATGAACTCGTGCGGGCGATTATGCGTGCTGTGGGGTAATAAAAATCCCTGCAGTTAGCATCACCGCAGGGAGCAATTGCATCTTCAAATAATTGTTTGTACTTTTCCCAGAGGTCAAGTCCTATGCAACGGGCCGCTTCCAAACCCCGCCAGGTCCGGAAGGAAGCAACGGTAGGAAGAAAAGCCCGTGTGACATGGGGTAGCTTGGCCTCTTTTTTTACCGCCGGGTCACTCTTCCAGCCATGAAATTATTTCATATGATCCGGTGAGCGGGAACGCCGGCGGAGACATCATCATCAGCCGATCATCGTATCTGTAATTCTTATGAAATCCATGGTTCAATGTTGTACCGCTGAATGTACCCACGGCTCCCCTCTGATATTGCGTCATACCGCCTAGAAGGGTAAGTGTCCCGCTTAACGGTCTTGTGCTGTAATTTTCTGCCGTCAATCCGCCGTTCAGGCAAAAGATAGACGCGTCGATACGGCAATCGGAACGGTTTGCCGTATTATCCGTTACGATAGCGTTATTCTGTGCGACCAAACCGAGCATATCATTTGATGCACCGATCCTCGGATCAGTTTCATAGCGTATATCATCGTCGATAATGATATTACCGTATCCAAGACTAGCGCTTCCTGTCGCGCAGACTGTTGCGGTACCTCGCATTGTTCCCTGCACGTGGATGCTCCCTCTTTCTGCGAGGATCACGCCGTTTGGTGTAAACGATGAGAGCGGTTCGGTAGTTTCTGTCCCGGTTGCTGTGGTTTTCCAGATAACATTATCAAGGTTAAACCTCAGCCAGAGGTTGCCGGTTGCAAATACGCGACCGTTGCTCTTTGCTGCATTGACGGTGCCGCTTATATCGCCGGGGAGGTCGAGATTTACACCTGACTGATATCCGCCGTAAAATTTTGCTTTATTCTTTTTAGGATTTGTGCCTAATAGTGTCGATACTTTGCCGTAGAAAACAGGAGAGTTTGGCCACGGGATATTCATTCTGGATTGAGTATGAAATGGTCCCCAGATCGTGTCGCCCGATATCCAGTTGATGCCTCCTTCTACTTTTGAGTAGTAGGCGAATTTTGAAAATGAGCTTGGTGATAAAATTACGGTGACATTCTGCTGGTAAGATTCAAAATCACCGGTCGCGATGACTTTAATCTGATTTGTACCGTAATTCTGAGCGACAACGCTAAACTTTCCGCCAGAAAATGGAATATTGGTGTAACCCGATCGCCACATAGGATCAAGGAAAATATGATTTGCTGCAATATTTGCAGCACTAGTTGCGATATCGTGTGCCTGCGTTACCTTCAAATAGTGAAGGTAATTCTCAGTTGATCGGTTTGCCGTGCGATTGATGCTTGGCGAAACAATGGCAAATACCAGTGAAAAACCGAGAACCATTAGAAGTGATGCTTTTCCCATTTCAGTCTCCTTACCTATTCTTTAAATTTCGAGCCGCTAATCGTAGCTGACGCCAGTATGCATATGTGTATGATGTATCGTATGCATACGGACTTTCGAGTAATACTGAAAGTCTCATGGCGTAAATTTCGTTTGGATTTGATATCGGAAAGTTCAGCGAATCTCCGATTGCATTAAAATACATAAAATCAAAAATCACCACACCGAGGCTTATTCCATTTGATGCGGTGCCATTGACTGTCCGATAGATCAGTCTGTCTCTGGGATTCGGCGTGGTGGTCAAAGCCGATGGCAGTCCGGTCGAATATCGGATAATATCAACGACTCCATTATTATCAACATCAGTCTTGAATGCGATGCTGTGTTCATCTGCAGAGGTAATCGATTTTGACGGATCCGGAATTTTTGAAGGATCAGAACAATAGCCGATTTTTCTAAAATCTGTCTCAATAATTCGTACAAGGGCTACGAGGTTCTCTTGTACAGTCAGTTCGTTTGTGTTGGTGTACGTGTTTTCTGAAACATTCGCGTACATCTGAGTGATTATGATGAGAAGGAAACCACCGATGATAATCGATGATATCACATCAAATATTGTACTGTGTCCCATCGGATATCTCCTTAACGATAATAGAAGTAACTAAAAATGTATGCAGCATGTATCGTGTCGAGCATGTCGGTGCTCGATATTGTGATTGAGAGTTTTTTATGCCATGATCGACTTGACAGTGCTACCTCAGGATTGGCGGAATTAATGTAATTGACTTTACATCTGATGTTAAATGTGCCGCCCTTGTCGAATGAAACAGTCTGATTGTAATTATTGTAGTCATCGAAGTCGTTTACAGAATCAGGGAAGAATTCTCCTGTCTCTAAACCCAAACTGGATGACGCCGTCAGAGATGATGTCGCCGATACGGCATTATCATCGGTAGCCTGATCGAATGCTTTCCCCGACGCTTCTTCTATGAGTGAAGATGCCAGAGAAACCGCGGTTACCCCAAGCTTGGATTGGATGATGACTTGATTATTCATCCCAAAATTCTTGTGCATGTTCAGGAGTATTGTCCCCAATAACGCCAATGCACACAAAGTAATGAACATTTGTCCTGTGTTCATATTTTCCTGTGTATTTGGTAATACATTTTACTTACTCCATATGTAAACAAATTTTTCAACTATATCTATTGTCGCATGATTTGCATCACACTGAATAAATATCCCTTGATTGTCTGTGACAGTCGAACATTCTCGTTCATGGTTCAATTGGGGGTACATGGTTCTCTTGGAAATAGACCTCCGGTGGGTGCGGTCAAAATCACACAAAACTAGCCGGGAATCTGCTTGCGGAATATATTCCTCTGCTGTCCGAACCTTTAGCATTTTGCTATATATCTTCACTGCACTCATTCTTTCCATGAGAGGATTTCCAGAAGATTCGTTTTTGGGTAGTGAGGCGGTGTTTCCAAAAGCAACCGCTGATCAAATTGGAAAAAATTGGAGTAACCGTATGAGGTACCACCCGATGCTGAGAAAGCCCCGATAGTGTATGAAGTCATTGATCCAAAGAAATTAACACTGCCCAAATTCCCCATTCGATAATCGAGTTCGGCGCTGAACTTACCAGTTCTTGAAAAGACGCATGCCTGGATCATGATGTTGTTGGGACAAGGATTTGTGGGAAATCCCGGGGGAAGCGGTATAGTCACATCTCTCTCGGTCACAATACCCAGATAATCGTCGCTTTCAGGGTGTTGAGCCGGGTCCTCATTATATCGGATGTCGCCGGTGAGGTATGCATTGCCTGTACCCGACAGACCGCCGCTTGTTGCGCATATAGTCACTTTACCGTTGACTGTTCCTTCGGTACGGATATTGCCTCCATTTACGAGAATTACACCGTTCGGTGCCAGAGAATTGATGCTAACTGTCGTATCGGTAAGCTTATCTGTACCTTTATATTCACTGTACCTAATGGTACCGTTATTGTTGAAATTCATGTGCACTACGTAGGTACCAGATGGTGTTGCCGGCGGAGTGAATATTTTACCGCCTGATGCTGCCGCACTAAGCAGACTGTTCAGATTTGCCGGAAGTGGTACGCTGATTCCCGATTGGTACCCACCATAAAATTTTGGATTGGTGGACCCGGATGGCAGGGAAGGAGGATTTGTTCCGGCGAGTGTTGTGACTTTACCAAAAAAGACAGGGGTGCCGTTAAGGTTCATTATGTTTTGAATGTGGCACGGGCCTCGAACCGTATCGCCTGTTGTCCAATAAATATTGTTCATCGTGGCAAGATAAACGCCGAACTTTGCAAAACTGCTGTGTCCAAACGTAGCCTGTACAGTTTGTTCGGTGCCGCGGTATTTGCCGCTCGAAGTGAGAAGAATTGTGCTGTCAGGTTGTTTTGTCGTGTAGAAAGAATATTTACCCTCTCCCATGGTAAGATTTGAGTAGGAGAATTCTGCGGACGGATTTGTAAAGAGCATGTTTGCACCGAAGTTCGCTCCGGAGGCAGCGATATTGTGTGCCTGACCATCCCCATAGTAATCAAGGTAGTTTTCGTAGGAACGTGAGGCACGTCCATGGATAAGCGGCAGTAATCCGAGGACGACAATGCTGAAACCGAGTATTAATATAAGTGAATATTTTCCCATAGGTACCTCTCTTACCTGTTATTTAAATTTCTGGATGTAAGACGTAGCTGTCGCCAGTAAGCAGACGAGTATTTGTTGTCGTAAGCAGACGGGCTTTCAAGACCGATAGTAAGATTCATCGAATGAATACTGCGGGGATCTGAAATCGGCGGAACAAGTGTGTCGCCGAGAGTCGAATGATACTGAAATACAAACTTTATTATGCCGAATAAATATGCAATCGGCGGTTCGCTGTTCACTGTTCGGTAAAGCGGACGATCCTTTGGATTTGAAGTTGAACGCAATGATGTACTGTCGCCGAGAGCGTATTCCAGGGTATCAACTTCGCCGTCACTTTCGATGTCGGTGAGGAATTTTATCCGGTTGCTATCTGCCGCGAGAATAACCGCCAGGGGATCGGGCAGTTTCTTATGATTTGCGCAGTACCCCAAAAGGCGGAAATCGGTTTCAATAATCCGGACGAATGAAACAAGATTTTCCTGAACCGTGAGATCGTTGCCGTACACGAATGTGGATTCTGCAGTACCGCCGCTAATGCGGATGACCATCAGGAATAAAAATCCTGCGACAACGATAGACATCATGATATCAAGAATTGTGCTATTCCCCATTTTTCTCCCTCTTTGAACTCATCGAAAATACCAGTAGCTGAAAACATAATCCATCGTGATAGTGTCGATCATCGTCGGGCTTGTCACGCGAACTTTTATTTTTTTATGCCATGTGGGCGAAGCGGCAGGTACGTCGGGAGCCGTGAATTCCACATATACAATATTTGCAGTAAGATTAAAGACTCCTGATTTTTCAACATTTTGTGCCACGTTCAGATTATGATAATCGTCAAAATCGTTGAAGCGGGGGTATACCTCGCCATTCTCCGGTCCGAGATTCGACGGCATCGTTAATGAAGAAAGCGAAGTGGCGATTGCAGTATCGGTCGATTTATCGAAAGCTTTTGAGACAGCTTCTTCGATTAATGACGTCGCAAGCGATGAAGCTGTGATCCCGAGTTCCGATTGGATGACCAGCTCTCCGCTCGTATTATAGCTCGTGTTCATCGTGACCATGAGAGTCGAAAATAGAACAAGAGCACCCATTGTCAATATTGTTTGACCGGTATTCATGACCCAGCGTTATGTTACCCACATAAGGTTGCTCTATATTATTGATAAATCAATTGGTTATCAACACCATACGTGATGCCGTTCACATTTTTCGGGTGATTAGGGACACAAAAATATATTACTCTATAAAACATCGGATTTTTCATATCTTGCATGACATTTAAAAAATTTGTAATTTAAGCAGGTAAGGATCAAAATCCTGCAAAAAATAGTAATTTAAAGATGTACCCCTAAAAGGTGCATAAAGCGACAGGTTTTCGGTTAACGATTTCGGGTGTATTTTATTACGAGTTTAAAAAAATAACCGTTTCCTCACTTCGTTCCGAAACTTCGCTACGGCATAGAACCGTCGGCGCAGTCGCATTCCGTATAACAGTAATACCGACTTTGACATTTCCCCTCCATAACGCGTGGGAATACTGTCATAGATCCGGAGGAACGATGAATAGAGTATGAGAAACGAAATTATCATCAATGCAACCGCAAATGAAATAAGAATCGCTATCACGGAAGATAAACGTCTCGCCGAACTGTACGTTGAAACACCTGAAAAGGAACGGATGGTCGGAGATATTTTTCTTGGCCGTGTTGCGAAAGTTATGCCCGGGATCCGCGCGGCATTTATCGACCTCGGTCTCAAACAAGACGCCTTCCTCCATTTTTCAGATATAGGATCCACATTTTCGGATTACACATCCCTGGTGGGGGAGGAAGACTCCGATGTCGATCTCGATGAGGATGGCGATGATGAAAACCAGGGTAGTGCAGTCCCGGGAAATCAGGCTCTTCAGAAAGACGAAGGACGACCTACACCTCCGAAACCTCCTCCGCTGCCGGCGGAGAATCAGAGAGGGAACGGAAGACCTTACCAGCCCATTCCCGATCTTAAATCAGGCCAGGACATAATCGTTCAGGTAACCAAAGAACCTGTCGGGAGAAAAGGTGTCCGCGTAACATCAGAAGTTTCCCTGCCGGGTCGGTTCCTGGTGCTGATGCCATTCGACGGCCATATCGGCGTATCAAAGCGGATTCAAAACTTCAAGGAGAAGCGGCGTCTCAGACGGATCGTCAGGGGCATACTCCCCAGAGGATTCGGCGTTATCATCAGGACCGTGGCGCAGGAGCAGGATGAGGAGTCTTTGAAGCAGGATCTCGAGAACCTTGTGGCTACCTGGAGAGAAATTGAAAAAAGTA
>CAYGXH010000167.1:0-6677 GCA_964353675.1 uncultured Chlorobiaceae bacterium | reverse complement strand
TGCTGCGCAGCCGCCTGGATCACGTAATGCTCCGGTTGGAATGTTTGCAACACCGGAGGAGGCAAAAACGCTCCTGAAGGAAATCAAAGACCGCTACAACATCGATGGTGTTCTCCGGGTGCGCCAATCATGGAAGAAATGGTGAGATAAATCCGGCGAGATCAGAGAGTACCCGAAACAGACCAATCAGCTGAGAGTTATTCTCACTCTCGGCAATCAGAAGATATTTTTACCAGATAATCTGCTCAGCAAGAGAAAAATCCGTTGGTCATTAACGCTTTTTTACCCCGTTATATAAAAGAGCCTGACCACTTCACGGCGGATGAAGGGGGCAATGTGAATAATTTTAACTTCCATATTAATCTATGAGGAATCTATGAAAAACCGATTATTAAGATATCTTCTCCTTTTCGCAGAGTGCAGTATCATTCTTGCACTGAATAATTCCGGCATCAGTGCGCCGGGCAAGCGGTCGCTTGAAATTGACGACCTTTTTCGTATCAGGCGGGTGAGCGATGTACAGCTTTCACCGGACGGGAAATGGATCGCTTTCGTTATAACTGATGTACAGAAGGAAACCAATGCGATGAGCAGAGACATTTATCTCCTCCCGGTGGTGGGCGGAGAACCGCGCAGACTGACTACAAATCCGGCCAGTGATGTCCATCCCAGATGGTCGCCGAACAGTAAAACAATCGCTTTCGAATCAAATCGCTCTGGTGAATCACAGATCTGGCTCATTGATATTGACGGCAGCGAAGCAAGACAGCTTACTCATATCTCGACGGGCGCCTCGAGCCCTGCGTGGTCACCCTCAGGCAAATCCATCGCTTTCGTGTCATCGGTCTATCCGCAGTTCTCTGACAAGCCTTACACAGAAAGTAACGAGCTGAACAGAAAAAAAGATGAAGAGAAATCGAAAAGCCGGATCCAGGCACGCGTTATGACGAAACTGCTATACCGCCACTGGAACACATGGGTCGATGAAAAACGTCAGCATATATTTGTGATTTCTCTCGACGGAGGTGACCCGCGTGATTATACGCCCGGCGGCCGGGATGCAGTTCCGACCTCATCAACATTTTCAGCAGGAGACGATTTCGCGTTTTCACCGGACGGTAGAGAAATTGCCTACACCACACCCCCTGCAGAGAATGAAGCGTGGAATACCAATCACGAAATATTCACAGTTTCCCTCGACGGGACAGTATCTCAGCTCACCGTTAATCCTGCCGCAGATGGATTTCCCCGCTATTCGAGTGACGGGCGCTACATTGCCTATCGCGCCCAAAGGCGTCCGGGATTCGAAGCCGACAAGTGGGAATTAATGCTCTATGATCGTAAGCTGAAAACGCATGTGAGTCTTACCGAACAGTTCGATGCCTCGGTCGGACCATTCCTGTGGGATGCCCATAGTACGCAGATCTACCTCACATCTGAAGAAAATGCCCAGCAGCAAATTTTTTCTGTCAGGGTAAAGGATAAAAAGATCGCGAAAATAATCGAAGGGGGCGTGAATAGCGACGTAAACGTATCGGTAGACGGAAGATTAATATGCTTCAGCAAACATACACTCTCTCGACCCGTTGAAATTTTTTCAGCATCTTCGGATGGCAAAAACGTTAAAGCCCTCACGCATATCAATGACCAGCTTTTTCAGAACATCAGCATGAATGAGGCGGTGAGTATTACCTACAAAGGGGCCGTAGAGACTCCCGTCCAGGCATGGCTCATCATGCCACCCGGCTTTTCACCGGATAAAAAATATCCTCTCGTCCTTCTCGTCCATGGTGGTCCGCAGGGTGCATGGGAAAACGGCTGGCACTATCGATGGAATGCCCAGCTATGGGCTGCGCAGGGATACGTTATTCTTGCGCCGAATCCACGCGGATCTTCCGGATTCGGACAAAAGTTCCTCGCTGAAATAAGCGGCGATTGGGGCGGAAAAGTATACCAGGATCTGATGAACGGTGTCGAGTATGCAGAGAAACTTCCTTACGTAGATCCTAAACGGATGGCTGCTGCCGGCGCATCTTACGGCGGCTATATGGCAAATTGGCTCGCGACCCACACCGATAAATTCCGGACGATCATCACGCATGCGGGTGTCTATAATTTCTACTCCATGTACGGAACCACGGATGAAGTCTGGTTCGATGAATGGGAACATGGCGGTACACCGTGGGATGCAAAAGAGGAATACGATAAATATTCTCCCCACGCGCATGCGAAAAATCTTTTGAAATATCGGACACCGATGCTCATTGTCCATAATGAACTCGACTACAGGGTTCCTGTATCGGAAGCTATGCAGCTTTTCACGGCGCTTCAGCGCATGGGCATCCCGTCAAAGTTTGTATGTTTCCCCGATGAAGGGCACGGAGTTCTGAAACCTCTAAATAGTGAATTCTGGCACAAGACCGTCTTTGACTGGTTAAAGGAATACATTGGTACATAATAAACAACTGGAATTACAAATTGCCAGCAGGCAGACGCGTTACCACGGTGGCTGAAAATAATCGCCATTAAGAAAGAGAAGATATATGAAGTTTATTCAAAAACTTACAGTCATACAAAAGGAAAATAATTCGCTCCTCTGCATCGGTCTTGATACGGATACTGCAAAAATCCCTGCCCGCCTCAGAGGCACTAATAATCCCCAGCTTGAATTCAACAGACACATTATCGAATCGACAAGCGATCTAGTCTGCGCCTATAAACTAAACCTTGCATTTTATGAATCTGCGGGGACACAGTGCTATGATACGGTCCGCAGAACGCTTGAACTCATTCCACCTGAGATTGTAACCATAGGCGACGGTAAGAGGGGCGATATCGGTAATACGGCTGAACATTACGTAAAGATACTCTTCGGAGACTGGAAATTTGATGCTGCAACAGTAAATCCGTATATGGGAAAAGATTCCGTAGATCCGTTTCTGCAAAGCGATGAGCACGGTATTTTCCTTCTCGCACTTACGTCAAATCGGGGTGCAAAGGATTTCCAGTACCTGCCGTGCAGAGGGAAGCCGCTCTATGAGCACGTTGTGAGGCGTGCGAAAAAATGGAATACGAAAAACAATATAGGTCTCGTCGTGGGGGCAACGCACCCCCTCGAATTACAACGGATTCGCTCCATCGCGAGAGAGATGCCGTTACTCATACCTGGCGTCGGCGCCCAGCAGGGTGATCTGGAAAAGACTGTCCGGTACGGATGCACAAAACAGGGAAACCTGGCGATTATAAATGTCAGCCGTGGGATCATATATGCCTCCGATGAGAATGATTTCGATAGGGTCAGCCGTACCGCGGCTCAAACGTATCGTGATCAAATGAACGTGATCAGGGAAAAATATTTTATGAAATAAATCTCTTCGCAGGAAGGCAGTACGATAAATTACCCTGTGATTAAAGGTGGAGGTCAGTTTCATCAATATCAATGGGAGGAACAATGGGGAGGAAACAAGTAGAGCGCTTCGTGCTGGAGAACACCCTGCGCCAGATCTGGAGGAGCAGAGAACTGAGGGAGTGCAGACTTCTGACGAATGAGAACCAGCCGATTGAAATAATTACCCACGGAGAATCAAATACAGACAGCGGGCCGGACTTCCGCAATGCGGTTATCCGTATCGGCGGTATGCTTTACCGGGGGGATGTTGAGATTCACCGTCGGAATAAAGAATGGTTCGAGCATAAGCATCATCATGATGCTGCGTACAATTCGGTCATTCTCCACGTCATCTGGCAGAATGATCTGAAGAATTCTTTCCCTGCAACGCAGAGCGGCAGAGTAATTCCAGTCCTGATCCTCGGTCGCTACTTTGAGCCGACTCACCCTCTTCTCCGGTTCCGGGAAGTTGATTATGACAGTCACGAGCCGTCGTGCGCCGGGCTGTCCTGCTCTCCACGGCTTCAGGAGAAATCTTCGCTCATAAGAGCATGGATTTGCAAGCTGGGAATGATACGGATTGAGCTGAAGGTCCGGAGATTCGACGAGAGACTGCATGAATTGATTGAGGACCAACGCCGGAGTTTCAAAGAGCCGCGGCAGAGGTACGGTATAATTCCGTTCGGTGTCGATCCGGAAGAATTGCCCCCGCCTAAACTTCACTATTCACCGTACGAAGCGCGTGAAAAGCGTCTCTGGGAACAGTTGCTCTATGAGGGTTGCATGGAAGCGCTGGGATACAGTAAAAATCAGGAACCTTTCCTTCAGCTTGCACGGAATCTGCCGCTCAACTTTGTCATGGAAAGTTGTTCTGAATCTCCGGAGGCTGCCCGAGTAGAATCCGTTGAATCGCTTTTCTTTGGAAGCGCCCGACTTTTAGCAGTCCCGAGTAAAGAAATGGATCAAGAGAGCAAAAAAAAGCTCCGGCGGCTCCGGGTAATTTACAGGCAACTAAAGAGAAACTACCCTCACGGCACTATTCAGAAATCCGCATGGCGTTTTTTCCGCCTTCGTCCTGAAAACTTTCCGACAATTCGTCTGGCAGGGGCTTCATATTTGTCTGTCGCAATCGCCGGGCGCAATATTTTTAGAGAAATCATCCAATGCATTAAGGAGCAGGACGTGTCGCCCGCTAAAAAATTTAGAATGCTCAGTTCGATGTTGCTTGTTCCTGCAGATGGATTCTGGAAAAGTCACTACCGCTTCGGCGCATACTCAAGCAGATCAGGTAAAATGCTTGTAGGGTGCAATCGTTCAAAAGAGATGGTTGTGAATGTCGTACTTCCTCTTGCCCTCCTCTACGCACGGATCTTTAAAGATCGGTGTGTCAGAGAGTCGTGTGTAGCGTTGCTTCAGGCTGAAGTTTCTCTCCCCATGAATTCGGTAGTCCGTCGTATCACAGAGACTCTCTTCCCGAGGGAAAATATAAAACCGTCGATACAATTCTATCAGGGCATTCTTCATCTCCACAAGGCCTATTGCGTAAGCAGGCGATGTGCACTCTGTAAAATTCCAATACTGTGGAGATGAAATTTTCATATTTGAAAGACAGAGTTGCAGGGATGAGAAAAGGACGGAATTGCCGCTTGTTTTTCAGTGGGAAAAGCGGTACTTTTTGGCACGTTATAGGTTCTCCATTCTCCAGGCTAATCCAATCCTGATTATCGTTCATCTTTTAGAAAAGGAATATCATATGGCGCTTATCGATTCAAAATCTGGAAAGGTAATCAAAGACTATACCATCGATGAGTTAAGAGAGCAGGCAAATCTCATGCGTGGGTATAACCTCGTTGCACTATGTGCCGCAGGTTCCGGTCATGCAGGCGGGACGCTCTCAATTATGGATATTACTGCGGCGCTGTATCTTAAAGTTGCCGACCTCGCTCCCGATAATCCGAACTGGGATAAGAGAGATCGTATTATCTGGTCGACCGGTCACAAGGCGCCGAGTCTGTACCTCGGACTTGCTTTTGCGGGATTTTGCAAAAAAGAGGATGTCATGTACCTCCGGAAATTGTATTCCCCATTCCAGGGACACCCTCACTGGCTGAAGCTCCCGGCCGTCGAAGTGTCGAGCGGTTCTCTCGGCCAGGGGTTGAGTGTTGCGGTTGGGATTGCGCTTGCAGGCAAAATGGATGATAAAAACTATACAACATTTTGCATCATGGGAGATGGCGAACAACAGGAAGGCAATATTTGGGAAGCCGCCATGGAAGCCGGGCATTATAAGCTTGACAATCTAATTGGAATTATTGACTACAATCGTTTGCAGATTGACGGCTGGGTCAAGGACGTGATGAGTGTGGATCCGCTTGAAGATAAATACAAGAGCTTTGGGTGGGAAGTTATGCGCATCAATGGCCA
The DNA here is from genome assembly GCA_964353675.1 of uncultured Chlorobiaceae bacterium. Lineage (GTDB taxonomy): Bacteria > Bacteroidota > Ignavibacteria > UBA10030 > SZUA-254 > CAYGXH01. The sequence continues at coordinate 865 of CAYGXH010000167.1, read as the reverse complement.
CGATATGAAACAGGTTACTGAAGCACTGATACGCGGTAAAAAAGGTGTAGGCAAACCGCTCGTTATCATTGCGGATACAGTCAAAGGTAAAGGTGTGAGTTTCATGGAAGATATTGCTGGCTGGCACGGCAGAACGCCAAACTACGATGAAATGCTGAAAGGACTCGATGAACTTGGACTTAAAAACACGATACCTTATGAAAAACTTTTGGCTCATGCGAAAGCGTATCAACAGGATGTAGAAACGAAACTCGATGCGAAAATGCCAAAGTTCAGGAAAAATTATTGGTGGAACGCAGGCACGACCATGCAGGTGAAAATGGAGCCGACGAGAAAAGGATTTGGCCAGTCGCTCGCGGCGAACGGAGACGATCCGCGCATAGTAGCGCTCGGGCTTGATATCTCCGGATCCATAACGATCAGCGACTTCTACCAGGGAAAGCCCGAGAGGAAGAAACGGTGGATCAGCATGGGAATTGCAGAACAATCTGCCACCGCCGCCGCTGCCGGCCTTGCGAAAGAGGGAAAAATCCCTGTCCTCGGAACATACGGAACCTTCGCAGCTGCCCGTAATCTGGACCAGATACGTGTCTCTGTGTGCTACGGAAATTTCAATGTTTTCATAGCCGGAGCGCATGGCGGTGTTTCGGTAGGACCGGATGGAGCAACGCATCAGGCGCTCGAGGATCTCTTTGCAATGTGCGGACTGCCGAACATGTCGGTTGTTGTCCCATGCGATGTCATCGAAACTAAAAAGGCGAGTGATTATCTCCTCCTTAAACACGTCGGTCCGAAATTCATCCGTTTTGCTCGTGAAGCAACTCCCGTCATAACAACAGACGCAACACCGTTCGTTTTCGGTAAA
>CAYGXH010000166.1:2160-6693 GCA_964353675.1 uncultured Chlorobiaceae bacterium | reverse complement strand
CTTCGTGCCCGTAGTGGTCGTTAATTATCTGCATTTCTGAGTACGTGGTGATTCCCTCGTCCAGCCAGGGTTCTTCAAACTCATTCGATGCCACGAGGTGGTACCAGTAATTATGTCCGAATTCGTGTATTATAACCATTTCAACCAACCGGACGCCTTCCGGGAGCCCATAAGCGGTCCCGGCAGTTATAAGCGTCGGATATTCCATCCCTCCCGATCCTCCGGCTCCGCGTCGTGGATCTACGATAGTAAGATTGGGGAAAGGATAATCTCCGTACCAGTTCTGAAAATATTCTATTCCAACTTTGGCAGCATCAAGGTGCCGCTGTGCCTGATCGGCATGGTCCGGCTGTAAAAGAAGCCGAACGTCGACGTCCTGCACTTTAACAGTGTGAACGATGAACTCCGGACTCGTCGTCCACGCGAAATCATGGACATCCTCGGCATGGTAGTAGTGTGTCGCCGTACCGTCACCATTATTGGTCACCTTCACCTCAATCCCGGTCGCTCCAACGATATTCTTCTCCGGTACGGTCATGTACACTTCATATACTCCGTAATCTGCAAAGAATTCAGAATATGCATGGTATTGGTGACAGTTCCATGCACCATTAATATAAACACCCGCTTTTGGAAACCACTGTCCAACAAAAAAGTACTCTTCCTTCGCGCCCGTTCGTGCAAACGGTGGTTGAGGGAGGACAGCCCTGAAATCTATCGACAGTATAATTGAATCTCCCGGAGCGAGAGGTCTCGGCAGAGGGAGTCGCGCTACTGTTTTATCTCCGGTATTGCCATCGTCGGATTGAATGAATTGTAAGGTGGATGTTACATCCATTATGGAGTTAAGCTTAATTGAAGTAATGTCAATGAAACCCCACCCCTTCTTGTCAATTTCAAATCCCCGTGATCGTCCGCGAGATTCTTTCATAAATGTTGACTGATTACTGCGGAACGCGTTTAGGTAGAGATGAAATTGTATCTCAGTAATAACGTCGTTCGATTTGTTGAACCACGTCAGAACCTCATGTCCCGTAAGCATTCGTTTCTCGGTATTAAGTGCAACGTTAATATCGTAATTGGCGATTCGCGGACTGAGAGGTTTCTGAAAGATGACAGGTTGTGCAACGATGCCCGAGTTAGACCAGGTGAGAAAGATGCCAATGCATAGAATGATAAATTGTGTTGTTCTCATAGTAAAAATAAAAAATGTGATAAATAGCCCCCGATTTCAATCGGGGGAGCTATATATTTTAGGATTTGTTAATCACAAGACAGCCGGCGATCATATCGTGGAGTGCCTGTTTCTTTTGTGTGAATCCTGCCATGATATAACCGATGCACAATGTCAAACTGGAGATTATTTTTCCGAAATATCTTCCGGTTGCGCGTCCGAATGAAATTCTGTTTCCCTGTAGATCGGTAACAATGATCCCGAGAGCCATTTTTCCGATTGTTGCGCCTTTCATCGATTCCATCAGTGCAAAGTATAACCATTCTGCGGCAACCGCTAAAATTATGAAAGAAAAATATGCAGTGATAATAGTGAAAATGAGCTCTTCAGAAACCTCAAAATCTTGAGAGAAAAAACTGACACCAACCATTGCAAGGAATGGGATGATAATAAATATACCGACAATTGATATGATTATCTGATCAAGCAGGTATGCAACGAATCTCTTCCAGAATCCGGCATAATGAAATATTGGTGCAAGCGGCATAGTAACATTTTGCTCCATAAAAATCTCCTCTCTATATATTAAGAATTAACGGTTAAATATCTAAAATGTTTCAAATTTGCTGAATTTATTAAGATTTTCCATACATTCGTCGATGCTTTGAACTATTGTTGGATACTCTGCCATTTGAGTAAATCCCTCCTGGCGAAATTCCTGACTGATTGTGTCGACGATAGGCTTCCAGAAATTACCGATCATTAGGATCGGTTTTTGTTTGATGAATCCTTTGGCTGTGTATTCCCATACAACTGCAAGTTCAGTGAGTGTCCCGGTTATGCCCCGAAGGATAACGTATGCGTCGCCCATCTCGATCAGTTTTATAAGCCGTTCAATATGGGTTTTCACGGTAATGATATGGTTGACATACTGATTCGCCGTGCGTCCAAACTGTTCTGCAATAATCCCGATGGTCATTCCTCCGCAATCATGAACGCCGTGGGCAGTCGCTTCCATTATCCCGCTATAACCTCCGTTACACAGGGTGAAACCTTCTCTCGCTAGTCTCTTCCCGAGATCATAAGCGAGTTGGTACTCCTGATCACCCTCGGATGGATGTGAACTGCCGAAAACAGTTACAATGAGTTTTTTCATCATTTATTCCGAAGCAGGAGAAACAGATATGATCGGCCGGTCATAATATTGGAATTTCTCCTAATCAAGGAATTCCCAGCTAATCCCAAAGCGAAGGCGGCGTTCGTGGAGAGGATAGTAGTTATTCATAACAAGATTAGTGTTGAGGATATTATCGAGTATGACGTGGAAATATGCATCTCCGATATGTGCCAGAATTACAAGATCGAATATTGAATTTGTTCCGATATCGTAAAACGCATCACTTGGAAGGAAGTCGATAACCTGTTCGTTGAATTCGTTGCTTCGGTAGGAGCTGAAAGCGGTCGCCTGAATGCCCGTTTTAATTTCGAGGTGATTGCGAAAGAGGTTATCCATGTAATATATGCCTCCCCGTAGATTCCACGTTGGGAACGTTGTCTCTCCCATCTGTTCATCGCGTTCTTTAACGTATTGAACCAAGCCCTCAAGAAGAAGTACACCGGTTTGAAGTGATACTCTCCCTGTCATACCTTCTGTTGTTCGTTTATTGTGCCGACTGTATGTATACGTCGAATTACCGGCTAAGCTCTTTATCCTATCGACCATAACCGGATTCCAGGTAATTCTGTAAAATGATCGGAGGTGAATTTTTAGCAAGTCAGATATCGACCACCTGATACCGGCTTCTAGTAGGTGGTGCCGTTCAGGTTTACTGTTTATCAGTGAGGAAGTTATGATCGTATCGAGACCATGCTGTTCCAGGAATGATGGAAATCTGAACGAACGTGAATAACCACCAAAGAACTCAAGTCCCCCGTATGGTGCAAGATGAATATCGCCGCCGTAGGAGAGCGGATGTTCACCTTGGTAAGAGTCGAATCTTGCATACGGTGAAAAAATGAGGGAACCGATAATAGGAATTTCAGTTTTTCCGTATGTACTTACCAGGCCTGCGCGCTCTTCCCGCGTCGATGGTTTAACAAGGGATCTCCGTGATTGGATATCCGCTCCGAATGTTATGCGCTGAAAACCAAATGAGAAGTTGCTCATTAATTTCAATCCCATCCATCGCGTCCGCTGGTTTTGCTGGAGGAAAATGCCGTTGCTCGGTTCCCGGTTTTCTTCGTCGCGGTACTCCCGTAGATTGGACGTGTAATAAAATGTCAGCGTACTGACCGCCGTCGAATCTGTGCCAGGGAAAGCCGCAACACCTGCCTGGAAATCGTGTCTCGTTACCTTTTCGTATGCATCGGAATTTCTGACAATGGCCTGTAAATTATCGAACCGGAGGGAGTCCGGAGTGGTAGAGCGATCTATGCCTCCGGGTAAGCCGAGGTTTGTCTTATTGTAAATCTCGGTCATGAATAAACTGAATGTGTTACCAAAGTCGTACCGGACCTTCACCCGACCGTTCCAGCCGTCGAAGTTTTCGTTGGTGTATCTCTCACCAAATACTGAGTGTTGTATCCCTGCTGTTACATTCAGGGTTCGACTGATGTTCTGACTCAGCATACCGTCTATTATACTGAAGCCATAACCCGATTCGCTGTACCGTATGCGGGAATAAGGTCTCAGAGCCCGTCTGCTCTTGCTAACAAAGTTGACGACGCCGCCGGTAGAATTAAATCCATAGAGAAATGCGCGCGTGCCGTAAACGATTTCAATCCGTTCAATATTTTCTGTCGGATAGAAGAATATATTGTATTGTCCGCTCCACGGATCGTTCAATTGAATGCCGTCATTAGTGTATTGCAGTTGTCGCGGAGAATTTCCATTCATCCTGATATCAGGAATATGCCCCAAACCCCCGAAGTCCCTCACGAAAATTCCCGGATGGAGGGAGAGTAGATCCATAGCTGAGCGGTAGTTTTCGAAATTTATTGCGGAGTCCCGGATATATATCGGTATGGTATGATCAAGTGACCCGATTGACCGAAGTGCAGAAAGCGGTTTCCTCTGAAGTGTATCATATAAATAATTAGTTGTCGTATCGCTGAGCAGAGGTGGCTCAATCGGGATCTGTGAATAGGAATGCGTTAAAACAACAACTGTGGGAATGAGAAATAACAACGTGAATCGAACTCGAGCAAGCGCCATGATGGTGATAAAATTTTTTAAAATATAGATAAAAGCAGGGAGAGAAGCAAAACCGCTGATGGATATGATGATGTATGATGGATATGATAAAAAAGGATTATTGTTGGAAGTCATCATAAACATCATTATATCATTCTTATCAGCG
>CAYGXH010000166.1:0-2060 GCA_964353675.1 uncultured Chlorobiaceae bacterium | reverse complement strand
GTGAAAAATCCATAAAATGCTGAACCGCTTCCCGACATCTGAGCAAATTTGGCGCCGGCAGCGTAGAGGGAAATCTTACAGAACCTCATCGTTTCATTCTGATGCAGAACCACGGGCTCAAAATCGTTGAATATAAATTTAGCGAGTTCCTGCGGCTCATGCATATGAGCGAGAACCGCATCCCTTAGCGATACAGATGGATCAAGCGGTCCGTGTTGATGATTCTCCCGGAATTGGCTGTACGCCCAAGCGGTTGAAATATGAATGTTCGGATACACTACGATTATCCAGTATGGAAGAGGGAGGTGAAAGTACTCAAGTATTTCTCCCCGTCCTCGCGCATGCGCAGTGCCCTCTTTTAAAAAATACGGAACATCCGATCCAAGTTGAAGTGCGAGTGTGTGGAGAGTTGCTTCATTGATGTTCAGTTCCCAGAGCTTTGTCAATCCTAATAATGTTGCTGCCGCATCCGAACTTCCGCCACCTAGACCGGCACCGATTGGTATATTTTTTTTCAGGGTGATTGCGGCGCCATGATTATCGCCTGCGTATTTTTTGAGAAGTTGAGCGGCCCTGATGCAGAGATTACGATCGTCTGTCGGAAGTGTTGGATCGGTGCAAGTAAGTGTTACCGAAGAAGAGGGCTCAAAAATTATCTCATCATAGGGATTGACCCTATGAAATACTGTTTCGATGTCGTGATAACCGTCGATACGTTTTCCAAGGATACGAAGACCTATGTTGATTTTGGCATGTGCTTTTAAACTTATCATCGTCTATGAAAGTACGGGAAAGGAGGGAGAGATGCAAAAATGGACCGCTGATATCGCTGATGGACCACTGATGGAAATGATGACTGATGAAAGACCGCTAATGGAAATGATCGTCCTAAAAAATAACCGCTGATAAAAAAATGATATTGTTTATACCTCCGACATTTATCTATGATTGTATATGCAAAATGTCGGATGTTACATTAGTGGCATTATAGAGGGGGTTCAAAAGCGTGTAATACGGAAGTACATTGAATAATCCTCTTCACCTGAATCCCCTTCTCCATTTATGGAGAGGGGGACAGCGGGTGAGGGGGTGAGGTGGAATTGAAGATGATCCAAATTCAACACTGAAATTATTAACCGACATTCCCTTACCGATTGCCTCTCACCCGAATTTTTTGTACTTTTTAAAACATGAAAAATTATAATGTGGATGAGAATGGTAAAAGCAGGTGATTTTACGGTTGGAGGGGGGTATCCGCTGGTTCTCATCGCAGGACCGTGTATCGTTGAGGGACGTGAAATAACCCTGCGTACGGCCGGGCATCTTGCGAAGATCACAAAGAAACACAATGTGCCCTTTATCTTCAAATCATCCTATAAGAAAGCAAACAGAACAAGCGGGAAGTCATTCTCCGGTCTCGGGATCGAATCAGCCCTCCGGATTTTATCTGAGGTCTATAATGAATATGGGGTACCAATCCTAACCGATATTCACACCGAATCAGAAGCAATGATCGCAGCGGAGGTGGTTCATATACTGCAGATACCGGCGTTCCTTTGCCGGCAGACTGATCTTCTCCGGGCTGCAGGGAAGACTGGGAAGGTAGTCAATATCAAGAAGGGACAGTTCATGGCGCCGGAGGATATGCGGCTTCAGGCTCAGAAAGTCGCAGCGACAGGAAATAAAAAGATTATGCTGACGGAGCGCGGCGCGTCGTTCGGATATCACAATCTAATCGTCGATATGCGTTCGCTGGTCATCATGAGGAAATCCGGATATCCCGTGGTCCTCGATGCGACACATTCGGTTCAGTTACCGGGAGCCGGGAAGGAAATGACGGGAGGTCAACCGGAATTTATTTTTCCTATTGCCCGTGCAGGTGTCGCCGTAGGTATCGACGCGCTATTCATTGAGACTCATCCCGATCCCAAACGGGCACTCAGTGATGCTGCGAGCCAGCTTCCTCTGAATCGCATTGATCAACTCCTGAAGGAAATTATCCCGATCGATAACATTGTGAAAGAGAACTTTGAACAGAGGACGTAAACTCTCTCCCGCAC
>CAYGXH010000165.1:0-6730 GCA_964353675.1 uncultured Chlorobiaceae bacterium | reverse complement strand
AAGGATGTTCCGGAAAAACGGAGTAGATGCTATCGACATCCGGATCGATCAATCGTACATCCAGCCTCTCGTTAACTTCTTCCGAGCGAGAGAAAAAAGGTGGTGAGGTTGTGAGATTCACTGATCAATATCATGTTGCAAGGATGACAGTTCGTGATAGAAATACATCACGGCTGATTTCGCGAATTGTGTACGGTATTGCTTTCGCAATCATTGTTCTGCCGGTTTACCTTGTCATATCACCGGCCACTGCGTTTTCTCAGCAGGTCGAGGCGGTCGTGCGTGTCGATTCTCAGCACATCACCATCGGCGACTGGCTGAAAGCAATACTCGAAATCCGGCATACCGCTGACGTTAAGCTTTTCCCTCCCGCTCTCCCGGATTCACTCGGGGGATTCGAAATTGTTAGGCGTGAACAGTCCGCAGTGCAGGATATGAACGGCAGTGTCCTGGAAAAGATCCCTTTCATACTGACGTCCTTTGATACCGGCATGCAAATCATTCCACCAATATCGTTCCGCTTTATGGTACCCGGGGATACGAATTTGCATACCATAGAAACCTCTCCTCTAGTCATTAATGTTCGTGGTGTGGCTATTGATACGACGCAGGATATCAGAGATATCAAACCGCCTCTATCCGTACCCATAACATTTGCGGAAGTTTTACCCTACATCTTCGGAGCGATCATATTCGCGGGAGCTGTGTGGCTTGTAATGTACATCGTCAGGAAGCGCAGGAGGGGTGAACGGATCATACCTGAAGCGCCTCCTCGTCCGCCGCATGAGGTTGCACTTGAAGCATTAAAGTCGCTCGAATCTGAAAAATTGTGGCAGCGTGGGAAAGTGAAGGATTATCATTCACAATTGACCGACATCATCCGAGTCTACATCGAACGGCGTTTCCGGATCATGGCGATGGAAATCACTTCGGATGAAATACTAGACGGATTCTCCGGACAGGCCATTTCATCCGAGTTTGTGGCACAATTGAAAGAAATTCTGTATCGTGCCGATCTCGTGAAATTTGCAAAGTATCAGCCGCTTGCTCAAGAGCACGAAGTTAGCCTCACCCATGCATATAATTTTGTCCGATCAACATACCAGGACAATAATGAAACTGAGGTCAGGACACCTGCGGAGGAGATGGTTGCCCAATGAATGTAACTTTCGCAAATCCTGAATATTTTTTCCTTCTGCTGCTCATCCCGGCGATGATAGTCTGGTACTGGAAGAGGCAGAGGCAGCAATACGCCGATCTCCGAGTATCGACAGTTCAGGTATTTCACGCAATTCCAAGAAGCTGGCGACAGAGATTTCGTCATATTCTTTTCATTCTCCGGATATCTGCCGTAACGCTCCTTATCGTTGCCCTTGCCAGACCGCAGGCAGCGTCCAGCGGTGAAAATGTGTCGACGGAAGGTATTGATATCGTTCTTACAACCGATATCTCGGGTAGCATGCTCGCCGAGGATTTCCGTCCCAACAGGATTGAGGCGGCAAAGAGAGTTGCAACAGATTTTATAGACGATCGTCAGACCGATCGCATCGGTCTCGTAATATTTTCCGGCGAAAGCTTTACACAGTGTCCCCTGACACTCGACCACGCAGTAGTGAAAAATCTTCTTTCCGAGGTCAAGAGCGGAATGATCGAGGACGGAACCGCAATCGGAATGGGACTTGCAACCGCGGTCACGAGACTCAAGGAGAGCAAGGCGAAAAGTAAAGTCATAATTCTTCTGACTGACGGAGTGAATAACCGGGGTTTTATAGATCCGCTCACCGCGGCAGGAATCGCAGAGCAGTATTCAATACGTGTATATACAATAGGAGTAGGCACCATTGGAATGGCTCCGTACCCTGTTCAGACGCCGTTCGGTGTACAGTATCAGAATGTTCCCGTCGAGATCGACGAACAACTGCTCCAAAAAATTGCCGATCAGACCGGAGGAAAGTACTTCCGGGCGACCGACAACAGAAAGCTTAAGGAAATCTACAGCGCGATCGATCGGCTTGAGAAAACAAAGATTGAGGTAACCCAATTCCGGAGGTACTCCGAAGAATTTTATACTGCAGCCGGAATAGGATCGATCCTTTTGTTGCTGGAAATATTGCTTGCGCAGACGTTCTTGAGAAAAATTCCATAAGATGGAGTCATTCTTTTTTACATGGGAAAATGTTAATATTATACAAATATGATCCGATTTGCTCATAGTGAATACCTGATTTTCCTCGCCGTCCTGCCGATACTGCTCGGGCTGTTCTGGTGGTCGGTGAGGCGGCGCCGGATTTTACTCGAGCGATACAGTTCTACGAAAATGCTTATGCACCTCATGCCATCGAGGAGTGCGTATAAACAGCCGGTGAAGTTTTTTCTACTCTGGATTGCACTTGCCCTTCTTATTCTGGGTGTCGCAAATCCGCAGATCGGCACTAAGCTTGAGGAAGTCAAAAGGGAGGGAGTCGATATCATGATCGCTCTCGATGTTTCAAACAGCATGAAGGCAGAAGATATCAGACCCAACCGGCTTGAGAGTGCAAAACAGGAAATATCCAACATGATCGAGAAATTCCAGAACGATCGCATAGGAATCATCGTCTTTGGGGGCGAAAGCTACCTCCAGCTTCCATTAACGATGGATTACTCATCCGCCCGGCTCATTCTTAGCGCCATCGACGTGGATATCGTGCCGATACCAGGTACGGCAATTGGATCGGCAATCCAGCTCGCTATGAAGTCGTTTGCCGCGGGAGAGAAAAAGCATAAAGTCATTGTTGTAATTTCCGACGGCGAGAACCATGAGGATGACGCCATCGCTGCGGCAAAGGAAGCGCACGATGACGGTGTAGTGGTCCATACGGTCGGTATGGGATCGCCGGAAGGTGTGCCTATCCCGCTCTATCAGAATAATGTCCTCGCCGGCTATCGGAAAGACGGAGACGGAAACACTGTCGTTACTAGACTGGATGAGCAGACTCTACGCCAGATTGCTGATGCCGGCGGCGGTGTGTTCGTCCGAGCGACAAATCAGGAAGATGAACTGGATGCGATTCTGAAACAAGTACAAGCAATGGAAAAGAAGGAGTTCGGCGCGAAGATCTTTACAGAATATGAGGATCGGTTCCAGTATTTAATTGTTGTCGGTCTTATCCTTCTGCTTATCGATGTATTTATATCCGAGAGAAAGAATCAATTATTTACTAAATGGAATTTTTTAAAAAACCGATGAAGCCGGGATTCATAATATTGCTGGTCTTTGCCGCATCGACGTTTGTCTTCGGACAATCGGAGCGCTCGCTTATACGTGAAGGAAATCAGCATTACGATAAAGATAAATTTACGGACGCGGAAGTGAATTACCGTAAATCGCTGGAGAAGAACAAGGAGACGAAACAGGGCGCTTTTAATCTGGGCGATGCGCTTTTCCGACAGGAACGGTACGGAGAAGCGGCTGAACAGTATAGAATCGCCTCAGAGAAACTAAAGGATAATGAGACGAAAGCTCAGGCATTGCACAACATGGGAAACGCTCTTCTTAAAGAACAGAAGTACCCCGAAAGCATCAATGCGTACAAACAAGCGCTGAAACTCAATCCCGGGGATGAGGATACCAAGTACAACCTCGAGTACGCAAAAGCGATGCTCCGAAAGCAAGAGCAGCAGCAACAAAAGAAGCAGGAGCAAAAGCAGGATAAGAAGGACGATCAGAAAAAGGAAAACAAGGAAAAGCAGGACCAGCAGCAGCAGAATCAGCAGCAAAATAAGGAAGATCAGCAGAAAAAAGAACAGCAAGCTCAGCAGAAGAAGCAGCAGCTCTCGAAGGAAGATGCGGAGAGAATACTCGAAGCTCTGAAGAATGAAGAAAAAGATGTTCAGAAGAAACTTAAGAAAAAGGTCCCTGCACGCGTGCGGGTTGAAAAGGACTGGTAATGCCGTGCCGTAAAAAAAATAGCAATCCCGGACAGTTCAGTTTGATTACCGTTCTTCTACTGGCATTAAGTTATTCCTTTGCATACGGTCAGGGTATTACTTTTACCGCGTCGGTCGACAAGAACATCATCGAGATGGGTGAGCAATTAGAAATTACATTTGAGTTGAACGGAACAAAAGGAGGAGGTAATTTCCGGGCGCCTGCATTCACGGATTTTATTACGCTTTCCGGTCCGAATCAGATGAGCAATATGCAGTTCATTAATGGCGCGATGTCGGTATCGACTTCTTACAGTTATGTTCTTCAACCGAAGAGCGAGGGGAAATTTACTATCGGATCTGCCACGATAACAACAGATGGGAAGCAGTTACAAACGCAGCCGATCAGTATAGAAGTACGGAAAAGTTCTGCTCAGCAGGGCCAGAGGTCGCAGCAATCGCAGCAGCAGCCAGATATTTCCAAACAAATTGGAGATAATATATTTCTCCGTGTCGTCGTCGATAGAGGAAAAGTGTATCAGGGAGAGCAAGTAACTGCAAGTTATAAACTATACTGGAGAATCACGCTTGCCAGCAATCCATCGATAACCAAAGCGCCCGCACTGTCGGGATTCTGGAACGAGGAGATTGAAATGCCCCGGCAGGGTGAGGTCACACGTGAAGTTATCAATGGTAAACAGTACAACGTTGCCACACTTAAGAAAGTCGCTCTCTTTCCACAGCGGAGCGGCAATCTTATGATCGATCCGATGGAAATCGACTGTATCGTTCAAGTTCAAACGCGGCGGCGTTCAAACGATGTTTTTGATCAATTCTTCAATGATCCGTTTTTCGGAAATGTATCAAATGTTAATCATAAAGTCCGGAGTCAGCCGGTTACCGTGAATGTCACACCGCTGCCGACCGCAGATCGGCCGGCAGAATTTTCAGGTACGGTAGGATCGTTCTCCATAGAATCGTGGCTCGATAAACGACAGGTGAAAGCAAATGAAGCTGTTGTCCTTAAAGTAAAAATCACGGGGCGAGGGAATATTAAACTCCTCGAAGCTCCCCGAGTCACAACTTCCTCCGATATCGAACGGTATGATCCTAAAATCTACGACAATATAGCAAAGCAGGGTGATCAGATAGCGGGTAGCAGAACATTCGAATACCTGATGATACCCCGACATCCGGGCGAACAGAAGATACCGTCGTTTACGTTCTCGTATTTTGACGTCGAGAAGAAACAATATTCAACGTACAGAAGTCCTGATTTTATCGTTACGGTAGAAAAAGGCGATGAAATCACGCAGACCTATGCCTCGGGTGTGAGCAAGGAAGATGTAAAGCTCCTCGGGGAGGATATTCGATTCATGAAGAGCGAGACCACCACACTCCATCGGAAGGGGGAATCGTTAGCAGGGTCGACACTCTTCTTTATTATGACTGTGATACCGATTCTGGGATTCATAGGTGTTGTGATAATTGTGAGAAAACGAGAAAAACTATACGGCAATGCTGTACTCGTCAGAAACAGGAAGGCACGTAAGATCGCCCGCCGTCGGCTCCTCGAAGCTCACAAGCTCCTCCAACAGAAAAAGAACGAAGAGTTCTATACCGAAATCTCGCAGGCGCTGTACGGTTACCTCGGTGATAAACTAAGCATCCCGCCAGCAGACATAACAATTGATAAAGTCTGTTCAGCTCTCCGTGAATGGAATATGTCAGAAGATCAGGTTGGACGATTATCAAAAGTGATTGAAGAGTGTGATTTTGCTCGTTTTGCGCCGTCTGCCGATACTCAACAGATGGACACGACCTACAGCGAAGCATCCGAATTAATTTCTTCTATTGAGAATCAGCTATGATTCGCCGTCTCTTCATAATTGCACTTTTCATTTCATCATTGTGCTTTTCACAGGAAGCACGGCTGCAATTTGAAAAGGCAAATCAACTCTACAGGGACGGCAAATACCAGGACGCTGTTGAGATGTATGATCGAATTTCCAGAAATGGTTTTGAAAGTCCTTCCCTATATTACAACATGGGAAATGCATATTTCAAGCTAAATAATATTCCCCGCTCGATTCTTTCCTACGAACGCGCGAAGCGTTTGTCGCCCGGTGATGAGGATGTCATTTATAATCTCCGGCTTGCGAATCTGAGAGTCATTGATAAGATTGAACCTGTACCCAAACTTTTCTTTATCGGTTGGTGGGATTCGTTTGTAAATCTCATGCCCTCTTCGCAATGGGCGGTCGTCATTATCTGCTTGCTCTGGGTAACGGCCATTTCGTCAGCAGGATTACTCATCCTGAAACGTATTGTTGTCCAGAGGATATTCTTATTTCTTTCCGTTATTGCGATATTCTTCACGATTATTTCATTCGTGGGGATGTATCAACGGCTCTCCGATGAAAAAAGCGACACCCAGGCAATCATCATAAATCAAACCGTGTCGGTAAAAAGCGCTCCGGACGACCAAAGTACAGACCTCTTCGTACTGCATGAAGGCGTGAAGGTAGAGCTTCTCGATAATTTGGCAAAATGGCATAAAATAAGGCTTTCCGATGGAAAGGTGGGCTGGTTGGCGGAAGAATCAGTCGAGGTGATATGAAGTTTGTTTTTTTAAGAAAATCTTCGTAAATTTTTACTACACACAATAAAAAGGGGTATTTTCTTACCAAAATTGCTATCAGTTAGTCGGTATTCGTTGTTGTAATTTCCTTTATTGAGTACAACGAAGGACTTCCCTCCCTTTTTCCTGGTTTATTGACTTTAGAAGCTCATTTTTGTAGATTAAGTTCCGTTATTTTAA
>CAYGXH010000164.1:0-6756 GCA_964353675.1 uncultured Chlorobiaceae bacterium | reverse complement strand
AGAATCCTACCGCTAACCCCGACGATGAGTCCAAGCTGATCGTCTGTAAACATGACGTCATACAGCGTACTCGAATATGGGGATGATTGGGGTGACCAGGTAACGCCGCCGTCTGTGGATTGAAGTATTATTCCGCCATCGCTTACCACCCAACCCGTTGTGGACGATACGAAGTCCATACCGTAAAAGCTGGATGTGAAGCCGCTGCTCTGGTTAGTCCAGCTCGAACCACCGTCCGTCGTATACGCGATGAGTCCGCCAGTACCGCAGACCCACCCGACATCAGGTGCAACGTAATCAAGGTCGTAAACGGTCGATGTGCCGAGGGCGAATGTATCATAATCCACATCAAATCCCCAACGTTGGAATTCTTTATAGAGATAGACTGCTGCGGAATCTTGTGTCGGCGTATATTCATACCGTGTTCCAAAGTTCTGGAGATTTATAATTGTGTTCATTATAGTATCAACCGAAACGCCGTTTACGATCGCCTGGATAGTCGGATTAGCATCCAGCAAACTTAATGGCAAGTTCTTTGCAGCTATGGCAACAGATCTTGGTCCATTTATGATGCGATACGGACAACGAAGAGACCGCAGAATATCCGGATCAAAAGTTTTAACGAGCACTTTATTATTACTTTCGACCGTCCATGATCCCGGCGGCAGAAGATCATCCAACATTGCTGCCGATTGACCGGGCATCAGGGTCAGCCTTGCTGTTATAGGAATGGCTTGATTCAATATTTGAGGCCTGAGAATTTCAGGGACGAGAAAGATCAACATGATCAAGGTAGCAATGCAAATATGCTTCATATATGATATTTTCTTTTTAGAGGTTTTTCAGGTTTATCTTTACTATCTATGTAAAAATATACTATTCCGGGAAGTTGTAGTCAAGAGGTGTGCAAGGAATGTAAAAGATTTTATCCTTATTGAGGGTATTTGGAGAGCATTTCCTAACGCCGTCTTCGCGCACGCTGATGAAGTGTGTCCATATCACCGCGGATGAGGGCTTCTTTCTTGGCACGGCTCCAGCATTTAATTTGGCGCACACGTCGAGAGGCATCACGATAGGTGGCAAATTCTTCCTCATATTCAACGGCAATAGGTGGATCGATGATTGTAGTTCGGCACCCGGTTCCGGAGAAATGATCTTTGTAACGACGATCTTTATTTCTGGTCGATCCGATATAAAGACCTTTGGAACTGAGGCGTAGTATATAAACCCATGCTGACAAGAATCCTCCCTTTCTCTCTCGACTCCCCCTCGACTCGCTGCGCTCGCTCGGGGTCGCTCAGGACCGTTCAACTCACCCCGCTTAGTGGCTCCGAAGGAGCTGTGAGCGAACCCCATCAAAAAAAAGACCCCAACATCGCTGATGGGGTGAGTCGAACTGCTCCGCAGGCAAGACTCGAACTTGCAACCCTCCGGTTAACAGCCGGATGCTCCACCATTGAGCTACTGCGGAATATACAACTTGATTGGAAATCCTGTAATTCGGCTTAGAATTGACGGATTACACTAATAATATATCAAAATCTTCTCCGAAAGTCAATCAGCATATATCACGAAAAACCACACCTTAACGCTTCTTAACTCCAAGAAACAGACGTTTATCTGTGTCAATAACAACTGAATCCGGCTTATCATTCACTTCGAATGAGAATACCTGCACGGCAAGACTATCAACAACCTCAAAAGTATGATCACCCGCGGAAGTTGCTAATGTAATAGAGAATGGCAGTCTGTAAAGTATGGTCGGTGCATTTTTCTGCTCGACAGTTATATTCACACCGTACAAGGATCCGCGGCGAGAGACTTCCCAACGATATTCCAGCTGAGGCCTATCGATTGTATCCTCACCGGCATATACCCACTGGCGGAAGAACCATCGGAGATCTTTACCGTATACACTCTCGCATTCATGGATGAAGTCATCTGTTTCAGCATTCGCGTACCGCAGGTGAGGATTGTCGAGGTAGTTCCGCAGACAAAGAAAAAATAAGCTGTCTCCCATCATGCCCCGCAGCATATGAAGAACAATCGCGCCCTTGTAATAAACGCGCGGCGCAAATGAATCCCAGAACGCCGTATCGCTTTTCCCTACGATTGAACCAGCGTAGAAACCATTCGGCATATTCATCATGCTGGAGATGTATTGCTGATACGCTTCACGCCCTTTCCTGTACTCGAGATAAAGTACCTCTGCATACGTCGCAAATCCTTCACTTAGCCATGTATGGTGCCAGTTGAGAGGCGTAACCATATTACCAAACCAATGATGCGCAGTTTCATGAGCAAGCGTTAATTCGTACTGCCGATCTCCGGTGAACATATCTTTCTGAAAACTGCATATCGTCTGATTTTCCATCGTAAGATTTCCGTCCACCTCCGCAACACCGTACTTCTCGTTCAAAAACGGATACTCGCCGAACGTACGTGCGAAGTATTCCAAAATTACCCTCGTGTTCTGCAGGTCCACTCTAGACTTCGCTGAATCCTCCTGAAATACGTAGTAGAGAACGGGCATTTGATTGCCACCGAGAGAAGTGTAAAATTCCGAGAAATGATTGTACGGTGCGGCAGCAATTGATATAAGATACGTCGCAATAGGATAACTGGTTTCCCATGTGTACGTTGCAGTGCTGTCGTCCCGCGCAACATCCTTTAGTAAACCATTGGACACTGCCGTTATACTGCGCGGGACAGTAATTGCTATGGTTGCGGTGGCTTTATCGGACGGTGTATCCTTGCAGGGCCACCACTGACGGGCAAAACCGGGCTGACTGCTTGAAGCGACCCTTTCGGGCGAAGAGAAATAGAGACCCCCATCATCGAAATCTCCAACGAAATATGACTTGCCTCGATAATAAATGGTGAGCTCGCTGTTGCCCTCGAATGACCTGACCGGAGAAGAAAAGATATTAAGACTATCATCCTTATGTACATAGGTTAGCTTTGCGCCGTGGTATTTTACAGAATCTATGATGAGGCATTTATTTGACGCAGAGAGAATAAGATGATCGGATTTTTCCCTCATGGTAAAACGCACGTCTACACTCCCAAAAAATTCCTTTTTCTCCAGGTTCAATGAAATATGCAGACTGTAATGGAGGACATCATACTCATTAAGATCGGGAGAGAGGGATGGACATGCCGTGCCCGGCACCGAAAGGACAAGAAAAAGCAGAAGTGTCAGCAGAACATCCCGTGAATTACGCAGAATCATACTCAGTTTGGGACGGATCAGTTGGATGCCTGTTTCAATGAATACCTCTTGCCATACCACCATCGACCAGAATGTTAGCGCCATTTATGTAGCTTGCTTCGTCTGTTGCCAGGAAGGCTATAACTTCGCCGATTTCCTGAGGCGTGCCGAGCCGTCCGGCAGGAATATTTTTCGTTATTTCAGCGAGGTACTCATTGCTCGAAATTTTCCTCTTTGCCGATCGCCGCTGCATTAGTTCCTCCTGCCTGCTTGTGAGGATATTCCCGGGACAGATAGTATTGACTGTAATATTATATCGGGCATATTTATTCGATAGTACTTTCGTCAGACCATGTATACCTGGCCGCAGTGTGGATGAAATTAACAGGTCGTTTATCGGCTGTTTCCCCGCGATGGATGTTATTGTAATGATCCGTCCCCATTTCTGTTTTATCATATACGGCAAGACCGCGCGAGTCAGGCGTACAACGCTCATCAGTGTAAGTTCAAATCCCCGCTTCCATTCGGTATCGGTCATCGATAGAATGTTACCTGTCGGCGGCCCGCCCGCATTATTGACGAGAACATGTACGGTCCCGAATTTTCGTTTCGTATAAGCAACCAGGCGTCTGATATCGCCCGCTTTCGAGACATCAGCAACGAGAGGGACTACGGTTGTTCCTGTCTGCTCATGAATTTCCTGTGCAGTGCGGGTAATTGCATTTTTTCTTCTTGAACATATGATTACAGTCGCACCCTTTCGGGCGATTGCTGCAGCGGCGGCTTTACCCAAACCCTGACTTGCCGCTGTTACGAGTGCAATTTTATTTTCCATAATTGAATTCATATCACTCGGTCTTTTTCTTTAAGGATGCAAGTTTCTGGAGTGCTTCAAGCGGTGTTATTTTCTCAATATCAATATTCTTGATTTCTTCGCGGAGGGGATCATCTCTCATTTCAAACAAGGTGAGCTGGAGTTCAGATGGTGCAATCCGGCCCTTAGCTTTTTTCGTCCCACTTTTCGAACCATCATGGAGTGTAAGTTCTGATCCCTCGAGATTGTTCAGGATCTTTTTTGCTCTTTCTGTAACCTCATCCGGCAGTCCAGCCATCTGTGCGACTTGTATTCCGTAAGAATGGTCTGCGAAGCCCGGAACGACCTTATGAAGGAAGATCACCTTATCCCCGTATTCACGTACTTCCACCTTGAGATTCCTTATGCGCGGGTAAAGGTCTGCAAGTTCATTCAACTCATGGTAATGAGTCGCGAATATCGTCTTGGCACCGATTCTGTTATGGATATATTCCGTTAATGCCCACGCGATGCTGATGCCGTCGAATGTGCTCGTTCCGCGGCCCACTTCATCCAGCAGGATGAGACTCCTCGCAGTCGCTGTATTGACGATGTTTGCCGCTTCATGCATTTCTACGAGGAATGTACTCTCTCCCGAAGCAATATTATCGCTCGCACCGACCCGTGTGTAGATGCGGTCGACCACGCCTATTTTTGCAGATCGTGCCGGGACAAAGCTCCCTACCTGTGCCAGCAGTACGATCAATCCGGCCTGCCGGAGGTAGCTCGATTTTCCGCTCATATTTGGTCCGGTAATGATGAGAATCTGATTTCCCTCGTTATCAATGACCGTATCATTCGGTGTATACTCTTCGCCCGGAGGGAGGAGTTTTTCAATCACAGGGTGGCGGCCTCCGCGGATTTCTATCCGTGTCGTCTCATCAACCTCGGGCCTCGTATACCCGTTCTCGAATGCAACTTCCGCGAAGGACACTAGACAATCCAGCGCCGCGATGTTCTTAGAGTTCTTCTGTATCGCTTCTGTCTCCGCAGCGATCAGGAGGCGAAGCTCGTTGAAGAGTTTTGTCTCCAGTTCTGCGGTTTTTTCTTCCGCATTCAGAATCTTTTCTTCATATTCCTTCAGCTCGGGCGTGATATACCGTTCGGCATTAGTAAGTGTCTGCTTGCGGATGTAGTTTTCGGGGACTTTTTCCTTATGTGTGTTAGTAACTTCGATATAGTAGTAGAATATGTTGTTGTAACCGACTTTGAGCGATGAAATTCCCGTTCGTTCACGTTCAGCTTTCTGGAGATTTGCAATCCATGACTTTCCATGTACGGCGATATGCCTCAGATCATCCAGATCCTTGCTGTATCCTTGGCGAATGACACCCCCGTTTGTTAAAACAACAGGCGGATCATCGGCGAGAGCCGCACGGATCGTTTCGATGAGAGAGGGTAACGGCTGAAGTTCATCCCTGATTACAGCAAGCTCTGCACATCGAACATCACGCAGAGCGTTCTTCAATCCTGCAATCCGTTCAAGCATTGATTTTAACGCTACAATCTCGCGCGGATTTGCCCGGTTTGTGCAAATCTTTGTGATAAGCCGCTCAAGATCGCCGATGTGTTCGATTTCCTGGCGTATATTTCCGCGGAGTTTTTTCCCTTCGAACAATTCTGCCACCGCTTCATGTCTTGTACTTATCGGACCAACGTGTTTCAGGGGGTAGCTTATCCATCGCCGGAGCAAGCGCCCACCCATCGGTGTTTGAGTATGATCGAGAACCCATATAAGGGTTCCCTCTTCGCGACCGCCTAGAGAGGCAGTAATTTCCAGGTTGCGTCTGGTCGACTGATCCAGGTTGATAAATTCGCCGAAATTCTGAGGAACAATTTTTTTTATGTGAAACACATTCTCCTTCTGTGTCTCCTGCATGTAGTGCATCACCGCGCCGGCTGCGACGATGCCGAGGGTCATATCCTCTATACCAAAGCCCTTCAGTGTCTGTGTTTTAAAGTGGTTAATGAGGAGTTCGTAGCCATAGTCACTGTTGAATATCCAATCCTCAAGTTTAGTATAGATGCCTGTGTAGCGGTCACGGAGGATTTCCGATATAGTATCACGATCGCGCTTCTGGACAAGTATTTCCGATGGCGAGATTGATACGATCTGATCGGCAAGATTTTTTAGCGGAAACTCACTAATACCGAACTCGGCGGTGGTAACGTCTATGAATGACATTCCGATGTTGTCGGTACTCGTCGCAAGCGGTGTGGGCAACGCGAGCGCGACAAGATAATTATTTTGTTTCTGCAGTAGAACTTTGTCTGAAAACGCCACGCCCGGCGTGACAACCTCGATAACATCCCGTTTCACAATACCTTTTGCGAATTTTGGATCCTCAAGTTGTTCGCAGATTGCCACACGATGTCCGGCTTTTAACAGTTTCGGGAGGTAGACTTCCAGGGCATGGTGAGGAAAACCTGCAAGGGGCACTTCTCCGGCGGCGCCGTTTCCGCGGCGTGTTAGAGTTATGTTAAGAACTTTCGATGCAGTTATCGCATCTTCCTCAAAGGTCTCGTAGAAGTCGCCCATGCGGAAAAGGAGTATCGTCTCGGGATACTTCGCCTTCACCTGTGCATACTGCCGCATGAGAGGAGTGGACATGTTCCGGTCTGTAAGAGTTTATTGATTGAACTGGCGCAGTAAAATCTCTACGAATAAACGGAAAAACACCGAGAAAAACAA
>CAYGXH010000163.1:0-6764 GCA_964353675.1 uncultured Chlorobiaceae bacterium | reverse complement strand
CCATTTTATAGAGATGGTCGCCGGAAAGAATGAGTACTAAATCAGCTTCTTTCTGTAAGAAATGCATATTTTGTCGAACTGCGTCCGCTGTTCCCTGATACCAATCGAGACTTTCCATGGTTTGCTGAGCGGAAAGGATGGTAACAAAATCTTTACTGAAATTATCAAATAAATAAGTTTTAAAAATGTGTCGATGCAATGATTCACTGCTGAATTGGGTTAAAATAAAGATCTTTGTTAAGCCGGAATGGATACAGTTGCTGATCGGGATATCGATAAGTCGAAATTTACCTGCGAGAGGAACCGCCGGCTTGCTTCGCATTTTGGTTAGAGGGTAAAGGCGGCTGCCTCGCCCGCCAGCTAAAATAATAGTGACAACATCAGCCATTATTTTCACCTTTTCCTTTTATTACTTTCATTAGCAGAGGAGATTTAAATGAATAAAATACAGTCGATTGGATTTACCCATTCTTATTTATAGTCTATTATTTTTCAACGCTCTAATGAGTGAAAATAACCAATCTTTCTTACATAACTATCGAGGCGCCTGTCAAGCAACGGTATTTTTACAAGGGCGTGCGCCTACGAAAAGTTATAAACAAGTCCCACCCCATTGTGTTAAAGGTGGGACCTTGTTTCTTGAACTCTGCTTTAATAACTATTTTGGAAGCACCCAGATTACTTTGTATCCAGGATAATTGGCAAACCGTCTTTCCCGGCGCCGACGATGATCACCTTGGTGTTTGGTGATTGCGCAAGCTTCTCGGTTGCTTCAATACCCTTCCAGCGCAATAATTGCTCACTGATGCCCGCGGCTACTATAGTCTGAAAGTCGGCGATCCCCCTTGCTTCAATGCGTTTCCGGTCTGCTTCCTGCTTCTCCTTTGTGAGAACGAACTCCATACGCTGGCTTTCCTGGTCGGCACGCTGCTTTTGCTCAATCGCCTCTGTGAGCTGGATAGGCAGCGCAACGTTGCGTATCGGCGTAGTTTCAATAATTACTCCGCGAGGTCTAACCGTCCTGCCTAACTCTTCCTGAATCGAAGCGCCTAGTTTCTCGCGTTCGGTTGAGTACAGCGCGCTGGCCTGAAAGCTTGCTGTGACGGCACGGCTGATGGAGCGGAATTGGGGGACGAGGATGATGGTTTCATAGTCGCCGCCGGAAACTGTCTTGTAGACGCGGGCCGCAGAGTCCAGGTCGAGCCTGTAAAGCACACTGATCTCCAAACCGATGGTGAGTCCTTCACGTGAGAGTACTTGCATCGCCTCTTTATGCTCTTTCGTCTGAATGGAATATTTGATAACTCGGGCAAGCGGATTTACCGGATTGATTCCGGCCGGAAGAGTTTTGTCTGATACGATACCGAAGAAATCAACTACGCCAACGTATCCCGCCGGTATTTGTGTGAAGAACTGGGTCAGCGCTATAACTCCGAACACAACCACCGCAACTAGGCTTAGATTAGCGATGGGCCGGAATGAATTGTTGTTTTGTCGTACTTTTCTTGCGGCACTTCGCCACACAAAAAAAGCGACTATTGCAATGATTACTGCTAAAATGAAGATCATGATTAACTCCTTGTTTAATTAGTGTTTATAATTAACTGCTGGGGCGGCTACTGCCGGTCTTGTTCTGCATTGCATAAATGACTTCAAAAAGTGAATACTGGTCGTAGAATTTCCCGGTTGCTCGTGAGTGCCACACCCTCGAGTCGACTTCACGCACAGGTTAGCTTGTATTATTGGTTTGAGTGTGTAAACCTTCTGGAATCCCTTCATGAGAACTTTTTCGATTGAAGTATTCTCTGAATATATTCAACTCCTTTCTGTAATATAGGATGGCAATTACAATTATCATCGTCAGTGTCAATCCGATATTCGCGAGTACCTGATTTTGGACGATCACGTAGTACGAAAACGACGCGGCAGCATTATTCATCGTAATATGAGCAACTGACGTAATCCAGACACTCTCACTCTTAACGTAAACATATGCAAGGTACGTGAAAGTGCAGACGGATCCGATTGCCAAAAAGGTGAAATTGAGCATAGTCTGCCAAACCGAATATTCAACAGTTTGCGGAATTACCAGCATCAATGGTAGATGCCATGCATACCAGATTAATCCCCCAACTATGAGGCCAATCCATGGTTTGATCTGATAGAGTAACGGAAACATGAAGCCCCGATGACCAAACTCCTCGCCGAAGCCGGTAATGATCCCCGGAATAATGTTGAAAACCGTCAGTCCGGCAACAGTGAAAATAGTCAACATCATGCTCGGTGTTAAGCCTGGTGGTAACGATTTATTGATGTCCTGGCCTGTTGTGGCGAATTGTTGGGCGAGTCTCTCTAGAAAAGCCTTACCTGTCAAATCCCACGTAATGCTACCCAACAGTGTGTATAAACCATATGAAAGCGCAGTAATACCGATCGATATTAACCAAAATCTGATATAATCTTTAAACCTGCCAAAACGCAGATTCGCATCTTTGAATCTTGGCTTGTAGAAAAAAAGCCGAGTGATGACTGCAGCTATTGCCGGGGTCAGCATGTATCCTTGTGCTAAATATGCACCTTGCTCGCCCATCATTTTCGATCCGATGATAATGGCGGTGCAAAGGATTAGTAGAATAACAAGATAGATTATTATGGTTGATTTATTCATTATGCCGTTTTATTGAACTCAGATAAACGTCAGTGTAAATCTTGTGCATTACCAGCGTCATCAGCGGTCAATTTTTACTTTGATCATTGTGAACGAGTGCGGCGGAAATTTGTAAGTGAAGTTGTCTTTTCCGCCAGTCATAATTGTTTTTTCGACAGTTTTCACATTCTGCTTATCGATGCTGTTGGCAATATTCAGATTGGTGCCGTTCACCTCGTAAACTTGCGCCCGATCTTCAAAGCGTGCGGATTGGCTGAGGATGTCGGCTTCAATCACAGCATCACGATGACGGTTAACAACATTGAGCATCACCATGCTCTCCTTCTCGTCGTACACAGAAGAAACATCAAGATAGGGAACACCTTTTCGCTCGCCAACATTGAATGTATCGCATGCGACGTATGTTTGCAATGCCGTGCCGCGGCAGTTGTTCGCGAAAAGCTGCAAGGGATAATAAATGGTCTGCAACCAGAGTTTTCCCTCATCAACCTTCATCGGCGCTATTACATTCACCAGCTGTGCCATGTTGGCAATCTTCACGATGTGAGCGTTGCGGATAAAGCAATTCAGAAATTGCGCGATGACCAGTGCGTCCTGAAGATCATATACCTCTTCCAGTTTCTGATCGGTCCATGCTCTGTACCAGACATTGTATTCATCGAATGCGATATAAATTGGTAAAGTGCGGTGGGTTTTAGTGAGTGTCTCCTTGATTAATCCTTCAACTATCTTTATTCGGTTTTCGACATCGATGGTCGTCGATAGAAATTCATAGTAGTTCTTGTTGTGATCACCCACATATGTGTGTAAGGCAATATAGTCGGCATAATCCCTGAGATGACCGAGAACTGTCCGGTTCCAGTCAATCCATCCACTGCCGAATGCGCTCGATCCGCACACAACAAGCTTTATCTCGGGATCAATCCATTTCATTAGCTTCGCCGCTTCAAGCGCATGCTTGCCATAGTCCTCGGCATTCCGATGCCCCATCTGCCAGTCGCCGTCCATCTCGTTCCCTAATGCCCAGTACTTTACTTTATGAGGATCAGTACTGCCGTTCTTTATGCGAAGGTCGGAATAATAAGTGCCCGATTTCCGGTTGCAATATTCTATCCAGTTTCTCGCCTCATCCCATGTACCGGTTCCCAAATTTATACAGATATAAGGCTCCGCTCCCACCTTCCGACAGAATCCAATAAATTCATCGGTCCCGATTTGGTTGGATTCAATATCTCCCCATGCAAGGTCAATCCGTTTCGGTCTCTTTTCACGCGGACCAATGCCATCTTCCCAGTGGTATCCGGAAACAAAATTCCCACCGGGCCAGCGAATAATCGAGACATTCAGGTTTTTCGTTGCATCAATCACATCTCCACGGAAGCCATCCTGATCCGCCTGCGGCGATGTAGGATCATAGATTCCGCCATAGATGCACCGCCCAAGATGTTCGGTGAAATTTCCATAAATTTTAGCATCGACCCCACCTATTTTACGATCAAGGTCAATTTTTATAAGTGCAGTACCCGGTCTTACGTCTTTATTGCTTTGTGCCGTGCCGAGAGAAAGGCATAGTAGAACCGACAGCGCTACACTGAGAATATTCCATTTCATAATTTGCCACCAAAAAATATTTAAAATAACTTGCATTCATTCTCCCACTTTCCATTCCAGGATTCCACCGGAGAACTTTTGTTGTAATTGGACTTCAATACGCAACGCTGTTGTCTTAACCGGTTTGAATTTCACGATATTGTATTTATCGCGTTTAGTGCCAAAGTCAGTTTCCGCTTCAACCGGCGTCCACAAATCTCCATTTTTATACAGGAGTTTCCAGGATTGCGGAACACGGCATTCACCATCGCCCGTATCATCATACCAATATACTGAAACACCCGACACCATGCTCGCTACAGGAAGGTCATATTGAACCCATTCCGTGGTACCGCGATGGTCCCACCATGTAAAACGAGCAACACCTTCGTCATTCGAGCCCGACGGTTCCATCCCATCAGCAAGCGCCGCTTTTGAGTCGTATCTGTTCATATAAGAGAAACTTATCTCATATGGAATCGGCTTTGGTGCAGGCGGAACAATCCACTCGTGCGCATCGGGTCCTGTGCTCACCGTCGGAAACGAAGAAATGCGTAAGCGTGCGGCGCCCATGGGTATAAGTGTCAATGTTTCATCCGGTTCGTTGGACCGCACCGGACTCTCCTGAAGCAATCCAACAAGCCCGAGATAATCCTTCTGCCATTCAGGAATCTTTCTCCCTGTGACCTTCAGCCGGATAGGAGCATTTTCAGGAGTGAATGGTTGAGATGCTATTGGTCCTTGCTCCCGTATTACATCGAATGATTTCGACGCTTCCTGGTTATCGAGACGGACTCCGTAATTCCAATCTGATGCAGAGAACACTTCCCACTCGGGCCAGTTCTCATTAGTTCCGTAACGCTGCCATTTCTCATCTATTTTCAATGCGAAGGTGAGGGGACCATAGTTTACAGATATTGCGTTCTTATTTTTCTTCCACGTTCGGACTGCAACCTGCATCTTTAATTGCAGCTCAACTTCGTCACCATCCGACCATTTGCGGTTAAGAATGATGTACGATGATGGATCCGTCGTCATCTCCACTTTTTGTCCATTGACTGTAAGCATTGGAAGATTGCACCAGCGCGGGACACGCAGATAGAGCGGAAACGCTACGGATTTTGGTATTGAGATTTTGAATTTGATAGTTTCACCAAATGGATAATCGGTCTGTTCGGTGATTGATACAACCGTTCCATTACCAACTTTTGCTTTTACTTCCGAAGCTGAGTAGAGCGAGGCACAGAGGCCGTTGTCGGCTGTTGCCAACCAGAGTTCCTCGGCGTAGTACGGCCAGCCGTGTGAGACATTGTGCTGGCAGCAGCGGTATACCTCGAACGGGCTGTATGAAAAGAGCGTCCCGCCGTTTTGTGTCCCGGGAGATTTGTTTTCCTTATCGAGCTGAATCTGATTTGCGCAGGTCAGATAATGCAGGGCTTTTTGGTCGGGAGTCATAACTGCAGGCAGACTATTAAATGCAATATCTTCACAGCGGTCAGTCCATGCAGGATTCCCCGATATTTTTGTCAGCATTTCGAAGCTATGCATGAATTCGATAAATCCGCATGCTTCGAAACCCTGGCGCGGATCGGTGAAACCGAACCGACAGTTCTCATCGCTTGCGAATCCGCCGCCGGGGAACTGACCGTAAATGCCAATGATCCTGCGGTAGTTCCGTTCCGCCGCCTGAAGATGTTGTGGATCTCTCGACTGAACATAATAGACCGCCGGTTCCCGGAATCCCTGCGCGATATTTACATTGTGTCCATTTATAACATCCTCATCCCAGCGTGCCATGTTTTCATGCATTTTCCTTGCAAGTTCCAGGAGCCATTTCTCACCCGTACGATTGTACAACCAGTGAACACTTTCGATGTTATCTCCCATCCTTAGTTTCGGCCAGTAACCGGCGCCGAATGAATTTGCCGGCAGTTTATTTTGCCATTTGAAATACTCTGTCATGAGAGATAGCACGCGTTTATCATTGCTGTATTCATAGTACGACTGAAGTACATTCAGCATCACCATGTGCGGCCATAAATCTGGTTGGCCCTGAAGTGAAGTCTGGAGCGCACGGGGTCCAAACCATCCATCAGCCGTCTGAGAGGCGAACGTCACTTCAATCCATCTGCGCGCTTCTGCTATTATTTCCGAATCTCCCAGAACATATCCTAAATCACCATAACCCTTCAGCCAGTACGGTAATTCCTCCCAGCCTCGTTCTCCTTTTCCATCCTTGCTAGCCCATGCGCTCTTCTCCCAGCTCAACCATGGAGAAATCTCTTTGAGGCGTCCGGTCATTCCTTCTTTCTCTAATCCCAGCATATGACGCAGCCATCCGAGCGGCTTTATGCTACCGATTGGTAATTTCGTGAGAGGGCTTGGTAATAACGGTTCACGGTTTCCTACGTACAGATTACCGCGCTTTGTTGAAGAAACCTCTTTCACTATGGATATTTTTCCTACCGACGGAGATAATTTTTGAGACTGTTTAAATACTTTCGTA
>CAYGXH010000162.1:0-6801 GCA_964353675.1 uncultured Chlorobiaceae bacterium | reverse complement strand
TCAATATCGATGATTGGGACGACCGATATCCCTGGCTCCCCGGTTACTATCCTGATACTATGTATTCATTCATTTCGCCTTATATATCGGGAATAAATTTTAATTTCCTCCCGGCAGAAACATCATTCGCAGATCCTTTCACCGGAGATATGATTTCTCCGGACTGGGGATCCTGGAACACGTTTGTATCTGGTAGTCCATACGGTGGATCGGAGGTTCAACTTGAGAATAACCGACTCAAAGTCCATAGCATAAGTACGTCAGGAACCTCCGGATACGGAATAATATCAAGGAAGCCATTCAGTATTTATAACCGTGAGTACCGTGTGTATGTTGATAATTCAATTTTAATGGGAACGAATAATTCAGTGCGGATTATTTTAACGGATAAACAGTGGAACTGGGAAGGACCGGAGTCGTTCCGGAATTCGCTGCAGCTCGTGTTTGAAAGAAATATGCTCAACGAGCGTCGTTGGAGGTTGATGAGGACGGTCGATGGAGTGTCATCGGATATCTGGACATCCCCGGATAGTACTGGACATCACATCCTCTTCCAGTTTATAGATCCGGACACGCTTGTATTGAAAATTCACGGTATCGAGGATTATCGGGGTCAGTGGGGGAATCATTTTTCCATGGCTTATGTGTATCTGTCGGAATTTAACACTTACAACGAAACCTCAGCGCCTGTCTACTTTGATGAATTTTTCGTAGGACAGCTCGGAGCAACCTCCGTGAGGGAATTAGGTGGTCCGCAACCGCGAGAGATCTCGATTAATCAAAACTATCCTAATCCATTCAATCCGGTGACTCTCATTCAATATGAAGTCCCATTCCAAAGCCGCATCACGATCGATGTCTATAATATCTTGGGAGAACATGTAAGCACCCTTGTTAATGAACTCCAGAGTGCAGGAAGTTATGAAGCGTCATTCTATGGAAATCAACTGCCAAGCGGCGTGTATTACTATCGGATGAATGCGAGTGATCCTGGGACGGGGATTATAAGAGCAAGCGAAATGAAGAAGGCAATCCTGATCAAGTAAATTTATTCCGTTGTTAAAAAGCCTGTTCACAATTCTGTGAATGGGCTTTTTTATTGCACTGGTCACATGCCCACTGCTGTAAATTTTACACTTAACGAAAATAAAAAGCCGATGCCCGTTTACGCGCATCGGCTTTTCGTACAATAATCCTTGTGGGTTTACTTCGTCAAAACCAACTTTCTAACTGCGTTAAATTTTTCTGAAACCATTTTACAGAAGTAAATCCCGCTCGGTATATCGCTTGCGTCAACGGTGATCGCATGATAGCCGGCTTCCCTGAAACTATCGAAGAGAGTCATTACTTCACTGCCGAGCAGATTGTACAATTTTATACTGACCAGCCCAGACGACGGCATGTCAAACTCTATTCTCGTGGTCGGATTGAAGGGATTGGGGTAATTCTGGTGAAGAGCGAATTCCTTCGGCATGTTCTCGGTAGACGCCAAAAGCTTAAGTATAGTGGTGCCGGAAGGATTCATTGCCATCAATATTTCCCCATTTCCGAGTAGCGGGATCATCGTGCCGTTCTCAATGCGTATTTTATAAATTCCCGCATCAGTTGCTTTGACATCCCAACGGAGCGATAGTGTCGCTGATGTTGAATGGATAGTAATCGGATACTCTGTATTACTGATCGGATTGCAGATTGCTGCCATTGTCCCGTCGCTGAAACGTGCATCGAAATCATTCGGTGATCTTGGCGGTAATGTGAATTTGTCTGCACCGATGATCATTGCAGAACCAAAGTAGAGATCCTGGCTGAGCAATTCATTCTCCGTAATCGTGAGACTGCTGAGCGAAGAGAGGAGCGGTCCTGCTGTTGTCTTGGAAAGCGGGGGAAATTCACCGTTGAATATGATTATACCCGGTTGTGTAACCTGAATCCAGTAACCCCGACCCGGGTGTAAGCTGTCAGCAATCACATATCCCTTATCGTACTCAAAGAAGTATGAATTCATGATATCCGGTGGGAAAGAGGTAATGCTTGCCACTGGTATTGTATTCGAAATTGTGCCGATGAGATTCCATCCCTCGAAAACATCGATCGAGTCTGTTTGGAATACATACCCCTGAAATGTGACGGGTTGTTCTCCATCGAATTTTATCCAATAACCTGTTCCTTCCTCAAGAGTATCTTTAGTTACATAGACGTCTTCATATGCGTAGGCGTCACTTAATGAAGTTGGGAAGAGTCCTGTCTTTAACATTATTTCCGGGATCACCGGAAGTGAGACAATGTTCCAGTGGTCATGAACCGTAACAGAGATGGTCCGATTTGTACCAACGTGCATATCGATTAGTATATCTACAATGCCGCTCTGAAAATCGTTGCTTTCAAATTGAATCGGTGTGTAGTAGTCACCGATGTTTTGTGATGGATCATTGACCGTAAAGGGGACATACATGCTGTCGCTGACAGCTATGGTGCCGGTATCGACATGGAGTGTTAACCATTGCGGAATAGTCAATCCAGTGTCAATAATGGAGAAATGGAGTGGAATATACCCTTCGTTTCTGATTTTTATAGAATCAGATTTCGTCTGGTTTGTGTCAACATCAATTACAAAATGTTGCGGTGCGGCTATCAATGTTGGACCCAAAGTGTGATGAATTATCGTAAGAAGGAATGGTGTTACCGTCGAATCGTTACAATTCAAGTCCATTGTACCGACATACGTCTTCCATGGCGTAAAGTCATATGTACTGACGGTAAAATGGATGAAAATCGAATCGAGGGGATCCACGGTTGTCGAATCTTCGTCGAATGTGAGCCACGATTGTATGGAATCTGGAACGTATGGCTTAAGAATGAGAAGTGAATCTCCATGGTTTCGTATTTTTAACGAATCACGGATACTACCATCCGGAATGTGTGTGTATTCGAATGTGTCCTTACTCGTAACGAAGACGGGACCGAGAATTTTCACGTTCCCGCTGATGACAAGGGAAACACTTTGAAACGGACTGCTGAGGTTTCCTTTATGTGTGATCTGGAGCGTGTAAGATGTTGCTTCAGGCGATGCGATATAGACCTGTTCCACGTTGTCGCGGATGTTGTCTCCGGTTGTTGCTGCAGCCGATGGAGATGCCGGATTGAGAATCCAGGGTGAATATGTCTGGATATCCCGTTTTTTAATGATGCGGAGATCAAGATCATTAACAAGCATCCGTGTTGTAGGATCAAGTGAAGGTGAGGGGGATGTACCGGGCGCATCAGTCCAGCATATAGTCGCTTTCAGTGGTACGAGGCCATCACTTCCGATGTTAATTTTGATCGTGTCATATCGGTCTAACTGAAGTTCATGAACGTGAGTATTGAAGCCGCTAATGCTGTCCTTCTGCATGAGGTCGACAGCTTTGAACGTATTCATCAATCCCCATCCGTATATGTAATCGGGACCGTTGTATGATCCGGCTTCATCGGCAGTGTTAATGATTAGAGCTTTTACTGTAGCAGAGCGTAATGCTGAACTGCCATGTAAATTCTTTTGATGTTCAAGAATGAGGCCGACAGAACCGGACACATTTGGTGTCGCCATCGAGGTGCCGCTTAATGTGCCGTATGCATTATCGGATGTTTCAAGTGCCGAATACAGAGAAATACCATTTGCCACCACATCAGGTTTAATTCTTCCATCATCGGTGGGACCCCAGCAGCTGAAGCCCGACATAACAACACTTCCCGGACCTGAATACCCTGATGTTATGTCCTGCACGGCGCCGACGGTAAGAACGTTCTTTGCGACCCCTGCACCGCTTAGGCAGTCGTAGCCGTTGGTATTGCCATCTTTGTTTCTCGCAACCGTCTGCTTCACCCATGAACTGGACACCCAAACCCAGTGTTCGACGGATCCGTTCGGACCATCACCTCTATCGTTTTGCGCAGCCCTGACTATAAGGAAATTCGGGGCACTTTGGGAAATATTATCCCACGATCTTGCCTGGTCATCATAAAAACCAAATGACCAGTCCTCAGCAGTACTAACGGAAGGATCACCAAACCATGCCCACAATCCGTCTCCCCGGTAATCAAATTCCCAACCTGTTATCCAACCCCATGAGTGATTTGATACCTGGAGTCCTCCGCCGGCTTCTGTTGCCAACTCGGCATCCACGTTATTCCAGTCAAATGCATGTAGGAGCGCTTCGTATGACATCCCACGAGCCGCCGCTTGAATACCGGCAGCTATCATAGTTCCTGCAACGTGGGTGGAGTGGTAGTGATTTGATCCCTGGGTTGAAGTGACTCTTCCACCAAATTCCTGATGAGATGTACGAACACGTCCGGCATCCCATTCGCCAAGGAGAATGCCATCACCTGTTAGAGAATATCCGTACCCTGCTCCAGGGTATACCTTATTTGATGAGATTGTTTTCGCAGCGTTCGAATTATCTGTCCTGGCATAAAGTGGTTTGCCGTAATAAAATCTTTGGAGTTCAAACGTAGTGCCATCCGGTCTATCAACGCGGATAGGCATATTATTCAGAACAGCAATGGATTCAGCGAACGCCCTTTCGCTTTCCCACTGGATTGTTCTTTGTGCGGAATATTCTTTTAACCAGTCCTGCGAAACGGCAAAATTTACGAAGAGGATTGTTTGAAACACACTCATTATAAAAACCAGGTACCTATTCATTAAGTTAGCTCCGGAAATTCAAATATTGAAAATTTGCCTCTTTTTTAAATGTATTAAAATGTTTCTCTAGTTTCAAGAGTTAATAAAGATCTTCTTTGATTATAACATAAAAATATCGTATTTTGACAAAAAAACAGGTATGATAACTATGGTAGACAACAATTTTGCTAAAGAAAGCGAGCAAAAAGAGAACCTTCCGGGTTCGACTCCGACACCTGCACCTATTCTCCCTCCGCCGCGCATTGATACTGCCCCTGAATCCGAGGTTGCAGGTACGGGGGATCGTAAAGGAGGTAGACATGTCGAACGATCGAAGGGGAATCAAAGACAAAAGAGCCGCTATCCCCAGCATCATGGTGATCGTGAGCAACAGGAGGGAAACAAAGAACTGTCGGTCGTGATCCCACTTTATAATGAAGAACAATCTCTGAAGGAGTTATATGATAAAGTGAGGAACGTACTCAACCGAACGGGGAGGTGGGAAATTATTTTTGTGGATGACGGCAGTACAGACGGCTCGATGCGTGTGCTTCACGATCTCCGGAGACGGGATCGACGTATAAAAATAATACGCTTCAGGCGTAACTTCGGCAAATCAGCAGCCCTATCGGTAGGATTTGCACATGCGAGGGGGGATATAATCGTTACAATGGATGCTGATTTACAAGACGATCCGGAAGAAATACCTAACCTCATCAATGAGATAAAGAAAGGGTATGACCTGGTTTCTGGATGGAAGAAGAAACGTCGCGATCCAATCACAAAGACCATCCCGTCACGGTTCTTTAACTTTGTAACTTCGCTCCTGACAGGGATAAAAATACACGATTTTAATTGTGGGTTGAAAGCATATCGGAAAGAAGTCGTGAAAGATGTTCAGATTTATGGGGAACTCCACAGGTATGTACCGGTTCTTGCCCATTGGCTGGGTTACAAGATCGGTGAAATACCCGTTCAACATCATTACCGAAAATTCGGCCGATCAAAGTACGGCATGGTAAGGTTCTGGAGAGGATTCCTCGATCTGCTCACTGTCCTTTTCACAACAAGGTATATGCAGCGTCCGCTACATTTATTCGGTTTCTGGGGCGTAGTATTTTTTTGTATCGGTTTCCTCATGGATCTCTATCTCGTGATATTAAAATTTACCGAAGGAATGGCGTTAAGTAACCGACCTCTCTTTTTCGGTGGGATCTTGTTGATCATTGTAGGTGTACAATTTGTTTCAGTGGGACTCCTGGGTGAGCTGATAACAAAATCTCGCAAGTCTTCTGAAAAGGATTACTCGATCAGGGAGATTTGGAAATAGCATCTATTGCATGGTGAAATCCATTCCGAAGAATTCAAACACTTCAATACGGCACATTATCGTAATGATTCTGTGTGCGATATGTTTAGCAAGTTACTTTCTCCGGATATACATAATGCAATTCCATCCGTTCGTTCAGTGGGACGGTGCTTATTACATCAATTATTTCCGGGATTCGGACTGGCAGTCGGTATTCCATCCGGGCTATTCGATTTTTATAGAATTAGCCCGGCTTATCATCCCCGACGGAGTGCGTGCTGCGCAGATAGTTTCTGTTGTGTCCGGTTCGCTCCTTCCGATACCTCTATATATACTCGCTCGGCATTTCCTGAATCCGTCGCTCTCTATTTTTACCATCATAGTCGTTGTCTTTAATCCTCTCATTGTTCGTTTTGGTGCGATGACAATGACGGAATCACTCTTCATTCTTGTTGAGGTTTCCTTATTTGCGGCTTTCCTTAAAAACAAACCTTTTTTATTTGGTTTACTCGGAGGTCTAAGTTACCTCATAAGGCCTGAGGGTATTATACCGGTTGTTATACTCATAATCTATGCGCTTCTAAAAAATAAATCGCGTGCACCTTTACTCTTAACAATCTGGAGTCTTTTGCTTGTAACAGTTCCGTATATCATTTACCTGAAAATACAAACGGGGAATTGGACATTGAGCGCGAAAACGATGAATCTCCGGGTGTGGGAGAGGGATTGGCGTATAAATGTTTCAGATGAAGCCTCGGATGCGCCTTCTCATTCATTCCGTGATAGAATTGAATCCGGTCTCAAACACTACCCCGCCAGGTTACTGGAG
>CAYGXH010000161.1:0-6810 GCA_964353675.1 uncultured Chlorobiaceae bacterium | reverse complement strand
GTAGTACTATATATGCGTTTGAATATGAATATGATGAACATTTGGATTATTCACATCATAACATTTTCCACCCAAACGTTCTATCCTTTCCTGTATCCGCAATCTATCAGATAATTTATCACGTGGTATATACATTAATTTGTTATTCCAATAGATTTTAGTAACATCTATCGCATCAGCCGGTATATGTAAGTGAAAGCTATTTGGGTCACGATATTTTCCAGTTGCATCTTCAGGTGAACGTTGCGTTCCGACATGAACAATGTGCATATGTCCGCCACCAAAGTAAGTCATTTGAAAGTTTACCAATAAATTAAATAAATCATCACTCATTGGTGGCTTTCTAACTGTTGAAGTATCAAAATATTGAAAAGTAAGAGTAGGCATTGCCGGAAGCGTCAATAACTGATCGGGTTCGGGTTCATCGGGAGTTACAATCTCTATTACATCCGGCTCACTTGGTAAGGTATCGTTCTTATTCATATCATTACCTATAACATCAACATCATTATCGGGTAAAGTTATATCATTATTTGATACATCTTCCGGGTTTACGGTTTTCGGTTTAGTTAAGCCGGTTTTTTCATTTCCAATTGGTTTTGTTTTTCCCGTTTTAACAGCATCGGTTTTAATCAATGCCGCTTTAATAGGTTCACTAAGAACCCAAAACAATAAACCGGCAACATAAAGAATTATGATATATGGATTCATTTTCTAACGTAAACAAGAAATAGCACAAGGCCGATAACCACAATAGCAATACCACCTATTAAACCCCATGAAAACATTTTACCGCCTTGTTTCAAATCTTCTCCAATATCGGCTGCAACATCATAAGCGTTCTGTAAATGCCCCAAATCGTAATTCTTAACATTACTACCTTCTCCCACCGTTCCGGGGCTTACTGGATTATTCGTATATCCTACAATATTACTTACCACCATGTCCGCTAAGGGTTCGGAAAAGCCATGCGTGTAAATTAAATGCGTCTTTAATGCAATTTCATCGATTGTACCAAAATCACATTTTGAACACTGATATACTACATGAGACTCATTTAATCCGGTATCGGCATCTATTACAATTTCTGTCGTTACTTCTGTTTCTGAAGTTTGCACTACAGTTGTTTTCCACGGGACAATCCATGCAATCCAAACGGCAAACCCAATATGTCTATCGATTATATGTGCAATCAATATTTGTCTATCATCACAAGCTAAACCACAATATGGACATTGCACAAATCTCTTTATGTTACTAGCCATTATAAAATCACCGCGATTAAACCGATTGCTAACATTATGGGAATAGTGTAATCGGTTTCTTCTGCGATTATGGGTATGGGTTCTGTAATTATAGGTTCTGTAGTATCAATAACTATTATTTCATCATTCAGCGCATTTCCTACAGCGTCAATTTGATTTCCGGTAATAACCGATTGAATACCACCATAATAATCAATCAGCTTTGGGAGTGCAATAGGAAAAGCTGTTATATAATAGTAGTATACTTTCATCCATTGAATATATGTTCGCTGTACATTCAAATCTACATAGTGGTATCCATTCCAGACATATCGTCTAGGATTCATTGTTAATGGGTTAATGATTGGTAAACCCCTTGCTGCGAAAAACTTTGCAACACCATCCAAAGTAAGTGCGGCTTCCTCTTTATTAAAAGGCGGTTGTTTCGGTTTATATATATCCCTATTTGTCGGCATGTTATCACCTTAATATTCATAAACATATATAACTTCTATTCCAGTGTGCTTTTTTGAGCTATCGGTGAATGCTGTAACATATACATCGGGACCACCACCAACACCGGCTATAGGAATCGTTATTGCTGGAACCGCTATTGCACCCGTTCTTGCTGTTAATGCGATAGTATCGGTAGCCGCATTAACCGATGTAGTATCAGTTGCACCCGGATTCGTTATTTTTCCTATTTCGTCATAAGTAGCTGGAATCCATGTAATAGTAAAGACATAAACAGTATTGATTGTAAGTCCGATTGTTCGTGCAATTGTGCTATAATCAATACCGCCTAACCATATATATTCTTGATTAAGAGTCGTCAATATGAGTGGACTGTATACCGTATCGCCCGCTTCTGTAACAGCTAAGGCTAATGCGACTTGTAATGGATTTATAGCGTTAACCGTAACCGTTAATCCATAATTTGTGCCCTTTTTTAGTGCGCTATGATTCGGTACTCTAATTGTTAAATCAGTTGCGCCACCACCTGAAATCCATGTTACTACAAAATCGCCTAATTGATAATTCAATAATGTTCTTGAGGGATCAATAATAGTCCCTGAACGCGCTGCTGCTGCTATTGTGCCCGCTGGACTAACTGCATTTTGAGTAAATGGGACATTGGTAGCCGGTATTACAATTCCACCACCCGCTGGACCCGGATTGGGTATTGAATAATCAACACCTAATCTATTGATGAATCTACCATGCCTATTAGCAAAAACCATTTCGGTATCGTTATTCTGATTCAGTAAAACACGTCTTTCATATTCATCAAAATCAACTAAAAGCAAAACACTATCGGTTTGGCTTGAATCTGATTTATCAAGTCTTAATTCCACAGCATCGAAACCCGGCCCAAAATCTTGGTGATTGACAGTTGCATTTAATACTTTGGTTATGTTCATTTTTTCATCACCAAAAACATTACCATGATAATAGCAATTCCACCAAGAATATACCACAAATAAGATGTATCGACCGGCTCTACCGTTATACCCTCAATAGAGCCGGTCGATTCTCCAATACTTACGGAAGCATTCTCTAAATCCTCATCCGTAACTCCATATTCAGCTTTCAAATACCCTGCAATTGCGGTATCGACTTCCTTTTCTGCTAATCCGAATGTGCCAAATTTAGCGCGTAGTTGCTCCATAGTAATAGGTATACCATATTTTGCTAGTATAGCGTTTGCAGCTTCATTGACGAGTTGACGGCCTTGACGCCAAACATCATTGAGGTTAATTCCCCATTCTTTTAATTGCTTATCAAGACCAAAGAAATCTAAAGGTCCACCCATGATATACCTCTTTATATGGAGATTATGTGTTAATCCAAAACACTACCGCTTACAATTCGACCGCCGATTACCACAGTATCACCCGCTGCAACTGTTTCTTGAGAACCACCACCGGCGGTTAAAATAGCCGGTGCGCCTTTTCTCAAAACACCACGTACCATCTTGTTACTAGACGATAGTTGCACATTCGGGTTAATAACTGCAATAGGATTGCCGCTAATCAATGCAACTCGTTTGAGTGTGTCACGTGTTTGAGGGTTCACAATACGCGCAAGTTTACTACCATCATTACTAAGTCTATCAAGTGCGGTATAATGGTAATCATATAGAATCTTGAGACGCGCATCGGTAAAACCAGTATCGTCAAACGAATACACTAAGTTAAACATATCAGACATGCCGGTATTGATAGCATGGCTCAATTGAGCATTTACAGGGTCAACTAAGTCGATTACAAGCCATGATAAATCGAGCGGAATATTGGCTATACCACCGACCGGGAATAATTCAGCCGCCCATCCCCGTGGTGCTATACCATGAATCAAATGCCATAAATAGTTATGCTCCAAACCATTAAACGGCCCATAGATTACATTTCCGTCATACTCAAGTGTGAATCTAAGCAAATTATCATTGTCAAATGCAATAGGACAAGCACCGTCTAATAGCTGCAAATAAAGCCGTGTTAGACGCTTTCCAGCAGGCAATTCTATACGTTGATCGGTTACTGTAGCAAGGGCTTGATTGAAGAAACTCACACAGGAATGCGGAAATACATAGGGAATGTTACCCGGTATACGTTCATCATACCAGATTTTAACGTTCGCGCTAACAATAGTGCATTGCGCACCCAAACAAGCGGCTGCACCCCATGAAATAGTGAAACGAGTTTTATCAACTTGGCCCGCATTAAAAGCAAGGTCCTGCATTTGTGAAAAGTCAAGTTGAATCATAGCGTAATGATGAACAGTTGTTTCACTAGCAGCGATTTCCGGTCCACATGAAATATAGCTACCGCGTTCAATTCCTGATCGGAACCATAAATCAGAAAGTGTGCAATTGATAAGTCTATCTTCTCCGCTGGATTCCATTTCCACACGATTCACGATTGGAAATATGTAATCGGGAGCATTAGCGGGGACAAATTGAGCGGTAGTGGTCAATACAGCATCTAACTGTATAAAGAACCGTTTGAGATTATTGAAGCTAGGCAAATCGACAACTTCAACAGCTCCAGCCTGAAAATCTTCTGTTTGCCACATCTTCAACATATCGCGAACGATTCGGTTACTTCCGATAAGACGCATGTTTTCACTTCCTTTTTAATTTAGATTTAACTCAATACTACTTAACATACTGTTTAACGAATTTGTCATACACAAACAATCCTACAATTACCACCAGAATTGTTACAAGAATGACTTTAATACTCATTATCTCACTTCCTTATACGATAAATTTTGCAAATTCATATCGACCTAAATGTTGAATTTCCATGCTGAAATTTGTGCTTATTTGCCGAAAATATTTTAAGTCGTTCGGTTCAATCATTCTGAAACTGATTATCTCATTTGCGTTTGCAGTGAGATTTCTATGAATTTCTACCGGACGCCTTGATACGCCTATTATGCTTATATTCTTGTGTCTACCGTATCTAACAAGTCTATCCAATCGTGGTTCAATCCAATAAGGGCTACAAAATCGGTCGATTTCTTCTATTACTATTGTGCGGTTTTTAAGATGTGATATTGTTTCTAGGAAAAGATTTTCCGCGTTTTCAGAATCCATCATAACGCGGATTTTTCTATTATCAACTATATCTTGTGGTGTTTTCGCAAGTGGGAGTGGCGCATACTCATTGAATACATCCGCCACTACAGCAGAATACAAATCCCGAATTAGTTTTTTGACTAAATAGGTTTTTCCACTCCCACGTTTGCCGAACACTAAGGTTATCATACATGTTACTTAACCATTAACCTAACACCAATATATCCACCTACAACACATATAAACTCAAATTCTTCCTTATACTTCTCAATCATTGGGAGATACTTATTAATCAAATTTGTGCTTACTTTTGCCATTCCCTCTAACTCTTCATCGGTTGCTTTCCATTTTTCCATCCCCTCACGCGTTGATATGTAATTAATGAAGATGGAAAGCGTTAATTTGATTGTTTCTGTTTCTGATGATAACACAAATGAATCCGCCACTTGTGTTTTAGGTGAACCACGTTTTTGGCCTTTATCACTGCGAGTTTTACGTGGTTTTTTAGGTTTTTCTGTTTCCTCTAAATCCAAATCTAAATCACTTTCTTCAAAGGATTTATCCTTGATTTCAGAAAAATCATCAACATCGGTTATTGTCATGTTGATTTACTACCTAACCTTTTAACAAATATATCCTTTACGCATTCTTGAAATAATGTTGACGAACCGGGTTCATCTTCTGATTGTTCAGATTCAATATTAAGAATAGGACTTTCAACCTTTGTTTTCAAATCGGCCATGTCCTTTTCATATTGTTCTTTTGAAACGAATTGCTCAACATTCACAAGAGCGGCGGATTCTATAACCGCTTCATCCCCTTTTGATACTACCTTTGGTATTTCAACATCCGCCGGTGGATTCGGTGGATTCATCACTTCCGAAGATACCAAGTCTAATTTGTCCGCTGTCATTTTCTTTTATCCTTTTTTCACCAGTTTTTGAATTGACGTTATCATGCATTGCTTTCACAACAGTTAGTAAAACAGCCTGTAATTCCTCAAATTCTTTTTCAGTGTTAATCGCTATCGGTTTAATGATTTCAGTATCAACACGATAGCGAATCGCTTTGAAAAGCGGAGAAAAGATTGTAACAAAACGTTTAACACATGAATCACAAACCGCAAATACGCAATAATGCGGAATGCTTACAAGAACGCCGACATCGCTGATTTCTGTAATCTCTTTTCTGCATGTTTCACATTTCATCTTAGTTTCAACTCCCTTATTTGTTCTGTTAGTTTTTCTATCTGTATGGGTAAATCGGTTATGGGTTTTATGATTAAATCCAATTTAGTTTCAATCCGACCTATTCCATTCAAACGCGGAATAAAGGTTTTAAGAAAGTACATAGAAACGATACCAATAGCACATATATCAAAGATTCTGTAATCCATTATATGTTGTAACTAATGGCTGATTGCATTTCACTAGGTTTCAAATAACGACGTGGATTCTTTGCGCGATGTGCTTTTACTCTAACCCTACCATGCTTTGTTTTCCGCGTATAACCTTTTACATTATGCGTTTTACCTTTTGACTTATGATGTTTCTTTCTTGGCATTATTTCACAACCTTATAACTCATTGAAAAGAGTAGGATTTGTCTTTTTCAATTTGCTTTCTTTATGAACCTTAAAGCGTTTATGTACTTCAATTGCATAATCTATAAAATCTTTCGCTTCTTGTAAAGTACGAAAAGCATGATTCATTCTACGAAATTTTAATCTATAAACACCATGATAGAAAAAAATTACACGACCTCTATATTTCAAATGTTCGGATTTCATAACTCATTTATACTCCAATTTGATGTAACATAGAATTCGATTTGTGTGTGTATCTCATACCCTCATTATACCACAAAAACCCGGAAGTCAATAGCGAAACCAAAAAAAAATCAGTTTACATGCGAATCATTTTGGTGAGAATGGATCGTTTACATGTGAACGATATTGGGATCAAACCCCTGCCTGGGCCCACAC
>CAYGXH010000160.1:0-6813 GCA_964353675.1 uncultured Chlorobiaceae bacterium | reverse complement strand
GCTCCCGCTTGGGAACGTGCTAACTTCAAGACAACTGCTCTTTCCTGTGTGGGCTCCCAAAGAGGACTTTGGGAATCAGAGTTAAAAGAGTAATAAGCTTTTTTCTGCGTTCTTCTGCGGTTCATGTTTTTAATCGCCCCTCCGCGGTTCAATTTTCTAGTTACTGTGTCTTATATAATTATCTACAGACGTGGTGATGCGAGCATGCATCGTTAAGCGTAATTTCCGGCAGGGAATTTTCATTGTATCTTGCGATAACATCCGACACCGTTTTTTCCGTAGTTGTCCTGAATGCTCTGATGCCGCCTGCATTGAGTTTCTCCAGAGCTCTCAGGCCGATACCGCCAGTAACCAGCATATCGATCGGTGTACGTGAGAAAGATAGATACGGATTGCATTGACCATGCTCGTGATGTTCATCCCTGTTATTTATCACTTCGATGTTTTCATTTTCTGTATTATAGATGATAAAGTAAGGGGCGCTTCCGAAGTGACCGTAAACTACTGACTGCAGGCCGTTGTTATTTTCCGTCGGTATGCAGATTCTCATTAGTTTGTTCTCCTTTCTGTTGTGTTTTTCGTTTTTTCATTCCGAATCGATCCTGTCCGCATGCCCGGTTTCTTCCTCGGCCACCGCAGTACCCTTTGTCTTTTTCTGATCGGCGGATGTTGGAACTGTTGCATGATGGACACTCTTGGGGTCTTCCGATTCCGAACGGAACAGTCCATTCATGACGGCAGTCGGAACATGTAAAATTTCTCTCTTGAACCATGGAAATTGTACCTCCGGTAATTTTTAGAATTTTTCCATTTATTAAACAATCTGCCACTTTCGCATGAGCTGTGGTAATGATATTGCCAAATGTTTGCCTGGAAATATCCATCCTGCGCGCGGCATCTTCCTGGTATAAACCCCCTTTATCCGCCAGCCGGATTGCCTCGAGTTCATCCAGGGTCAATATGATTTCCTCGAGGTCCTTGCCCGGGATACCTGCCGGTTTGAAATAGCTGAAATCCGGTGTAAAACAGATCCTTCTGCACTTATGCGGGCGTGGCATCTATTTTCTCGATTATTGGCATATGCTAATAATAATAAAAAATATCAATGTTGTCAAGTAAGAATTTCGGTGTCTATTAAAAAATCTGCTTAATTCCCATTCGCCTGGTTGTAACAACCGTCAGTTTTATAATTTCAATAACCTAACATTTTACTGTGTTTCCCGACTTCGCGTTTTGTGAGAATGCGCTTGCAAT
Organism: uncultured Chlorobiaceae bacterium; assembly: GCA_964353675.1. Classification (GTDB taxonomy): domain Bacteria; phylum Bacteroidota; class Ignavibacteria; order UBA10030; family SZUA-254; genus CAYGXH01. The sequence goes on along the minus strand of CAYGXH010000160.1, from coordinate 5,559 downwards.
GAGGGCGGCGAACGAATTAATGAAAACGATGGTATACCCCGTTGGGAAGTCCAGGTAATACGACACCGAGATAGCGATCATGTTAAGGAATATCCCGATGATCAGCGCATTTACGATTGGAATCCCTTTTCTGATCGTTGTCGAGATCAGAGCAGGCGCAACGAGGAGCGAAAAGACTATCAGTACACCCGCAAGTTTGACAGCGCTCGTCACCGTTATGGAAAATGTTATAAAAAAAAGGAGATCTCTCCACAAGCCCTTTGCTCTGCGGTGCATCAGGATCAAAATTACTCCAAGGACAGCATAGAGAATTGCTGTCTTGAGGATTTCCTCCAGAGGTGTAAAAAGAATATCGGCAGCCATGAGGTTCTGAAATATTTCCATCCCATGGTACGACTTCGAGAGAAGTATGTACACACCGGATAAACCGAATGCATACATGAGTCCGATGAAAGCTTCCACGTTATTCGATCTTTTCGAGGCGACGGCGATAATAAGACCGGCGAGAAGAGAAAGTGAAAGTGAAATCGGATACAGGTATTCGCCTTCGAGGAAGAAAAGAGAGAGCCCTGCGCCGAGTGCCGCCATCTGTCCGATAGCGAGATCAGTAAAAATTATACCGCGGCGGATAATTTCCAGTCCAAAGTACGAATTTATGGAGAGAAGGACCGCAGAAACGAGGAAAGCCGTGAAAAGAATGTCACTCATTTGTCAGTCTCCTTACGATTTCATCGTACAATGAAAATATATCTTCTGCTTCACGTACAGCTCCTACATCATGCGGCAGCTTAATGCATTTAATGTTGTGTTTGTGTGCCAGGTGGAGCGAGGCCTCGTCGGGATTGTAAACATCCTGGAGGATAAACTGCACGGTGGACGTCTGTAGTTTTGTTTCGAGTTCTTCGATGTGTTTTGATGTAGGGGGTATGCCAGGGAGTGTTTCCACAGTACCTAACAGCTCAATCCCGTAGCGGCGCAGAAAATAATCGTAAATCTTATGGTACTCGATGACTGCAATTCCCTTAAGCTTCACGAGCTCTTTGTCCCATTGAGTGAGCCGGGTTTCCCATTTATTAATAAAAAGAGCGTGGTTTTTTCTGTAGTCTGATGCGCCGGCTGGATCGAGATCGCATAGTTTTTCCATTATGGCATATGCTATAAGCGGAATGTTGTGAGGATCGAGGTAGTAATGCGGATTTCCATCCGGATGGATATCTCCATGTGCCCGGGACACGCTTACCGGTATGTCAATAAGCTGTACAAACCGCGAGAGGTCAAATAATCCCTGTCCACCGACTGAAATTTTCGGATTGTTGGACTGCTTCATGAGCGGAGGGAGCCATCCGATTTCAAGTTGTGCCCCATTAATAATAAGAAGGTCAGCCCTGCGAAGATGAGCGATAAATGATGGTTTAGGCAGAATAGTGTGAGGATCCCATTCGCCGTCTGCGAGGGGATGGACTCTCACATTTTTAGCGCCAATCTGTTCAACGATGCTGGCGATATATGGATATGTTGTCACAACGTGCAGTTGCTCCGCGAAGAGAGAGACACACACGAAGTGCAAGAATATGACGATAAGTGCTTTTTTCATTGGAATGTTCCCTTTTATTAAAATGCATGAGCGCCATGAGCGCCTATGGTGATGTTCATCTGAAGTATGAGTTCATGTGTTGAACTTCGGGAAAATCGATCCGAGGTGATTTCATACCTGCTCAGATCGTAATTGTACTGCAGACGCAGACGTGAAAATTCAGTCGGATTATACTCAATCATAGCAGAATATCGGGGCAGTGAATGCGGGTAATGCTGTCCGGTCCCTGAGAGTCTCACGTCGTTTACGTTAATCAAATCCAACCGGACACCTGTTCTTGTCCATTTGGATAAATAACCAACGAGCTGTGTATATAATCCGGCTTGCCGCGAATCAAGTGAAAATTTCCCAACAGTTCCGGATCCGTCCCGTATATACTTGTCGCCGTTCATACTACGGTACAGATATTCAGCCTGTAATGATATGCACTGAATTGAATTGAAAAGATACTTTAGTGTAACGTCCGCTCCGGTTATGCTCGTTGTACCGTCGATTGCTTCACCCGTGATTTCCTCATAATCGATATCATGATTGACCTTTATGCCACCGAAAGCATTTGAGAGACCGAAGAGTACAACAAGATTTTCAATATCAAAAGATGTTTTTATATAACTTACGAAGAGATTAGGCGAGGTACTACTCGATACAGAGACAATCCCCGCGGATTCAGAAAAACCGGCACGACCAAAGCTCGTATGGTTTTCACCCTGGAGGATTTCACCACCGGCCATAAGGTAGTAATCGAAAGGCGCAACCCATGTTAATCGGATGCCTTTTTCGTTGAGGTGGTGCTCTCCGAAGAATGCGCTGTTTACGAGCGGTGCATCAGAAAAATCCCAATAGTGTGTATGTTGTTCATTAATCCTTCCGAAGTGACTCATGAATTTCCCTCCCTTAAGCTGGAAACCAAGCGGTAAGCTCCTGGTTGTGAAATAAGCTTCTTCGATTTCGAACCCGTTCTCAGAAAATTCAAGCGAGCTGAAGAGATCAAAGTACGGGTCAACAATCGATGCGATCGTAAGTTCACCGTAGTTGAGATTGAATCCCTGCCGGCTTGTCATCTCTTCGGAATTGTAAATAAGACCTGGAATAATCATCGTTGCCAGTCGATCGTCGTTGTGGTTTCGATGCAAGTATGAACAATCGAGAATCAACGATATATCCGGCACAAACTTTGACTGTGAAAACGGATTATCTGTTTGCTGGGGATAAACCGTCGCCCCTGCAACTGTGAATGATAAAAGAATGAAGATTAAAATGTGCCTTTTTCTCATAATATCTCCGGGAAATGTCATCAATTATATTTTTTATAAATACTAAATCTCAAAGATTATGACTCTGATAAAATCAGGAAGTATAATCTTTGAGTTTTTTTAGAATTGAAGGATTACTTGGTCTACGATTGGGGAGGGGCGTGCGGTGGATGAGCAGTAAAATCTAGATTCTTTGAAATGATGACTACATTTGTGCAAATGGTGATGCTAAAATAAGGGAGCGCAGCCGCTGTACAAGTCTCGATATAAATATCCGGTGCACTATTGTTCAGCCTGATCTGGCAGAGTGGACAATCATTGTGGCACTTGCTGTCGGCATGAATATCAGCCGCCGACAGTATTCCTGAGCAGAGAATTAATCCCACCGTTATAATCACCGCTCGGGTATAAAACTTTTTATAGGACTTGCCACACATGATAAAATAATGTAAAACTTAATACATTAATTATCAAATTATTCGAGTTCGAATTTTCCGCTATCGATAGTTTTTATAATCGCAAATTACGCATAGAACCCTCACACCCACCCCCGCCTGCCATATGTTGCCTTTGTTCGGTGGGCAGGCCACTGCGTTTAAGTTTTCTAATGATTAGAATTTTTGTGTGAATTGTTTCGTCCTTATGTACTAGTTGTCTGAACCGCTGATTAACGCTGATGAATTGATTTCGCTGATGGAATAAAATCATTGTAATTCATTTATCTCATAATTCATACCCGCCTCGTTCCCAAGCTCCTGCTTGGGAACGTGCTATCCCCACGACAACTGACCTTTCCTATGTGGATTCCCAAAGAGGACTTTGGGGACCAGAGTGAAATGAGTAATAAGCTTTTCTCTGCGGTTCAGTTTATTTCTAATGATTAGAATTTTTGTATGAATTGTTTTTGTCCTTATGTACTAGTCGTCTGAACCGTTAATAACCGCTGATGAATTGATTTCGCTGATAAAATAAAATCATTGTAATTCATTTATCCCATAATTCATACCCTCCCCTTTCCAAGCTTGCTCCTTGCTCTCCGCTCCCTACCTACCCCTAACTCCTCACATCTCCCTCCTTACCATCTCCATGTCGACGTTCCCCCCGCTGATTAATGCGCAGATGTTCTTCTTTCGTAATCCTAAAACGTTTCTCATTACCGCTGCGGCTGCAACCGCACCGGTTGGCTCAACAAGTATCTTCATGCGCTCGAGGAAAAATCTCATCATTGGAATGATGTCCTCGTCACGAATAGTGACAACATCATCAACATACTTCATGATAATTTCAAAGTTAAGCGTTCCAACGGAGAGCGTCCGCATCCCGTCTGCAATTGTGTTTACCGATTTCAGCTTGATTAGCTTTTTTGCATGGAATGACTGAAAACAATCATTCGCCCCCTCGGTTTCAACTCCTATGACTTTTACTTTTTTTGATAATGATTTTGCGGTAACAGCGCATCCTGATATGAGTCCGCCTCCGCCAACCGGAACGAAGAGATAATCAAGGTCATCTTGTTCCCGGAAAATTTCAAGCGCCACGGTCCCCTGACCTGCAATGAGCTTTTCATCGTTATATGGATGAATGAGAGTGTATCCGGAACGGTCGATGAGTTCCTGCGTCGTGCGCTCGCGGTCATCGGTTGTGTTACCGCAGAAGACCACTTCTGCACCATAGCCCTGCGTTGCTGTTACCTTACTCGTCACCGAATTTTCCGGCATTACAATGATGGCTTTTATTTTGAACATTGCGCTTGCGTATGCAACTCCCTGAGCGTGATTGCCCGACGAGTGTGCAATGACGCCGCGATTGCGCTCTTCGGGTGTAAGAGAGCTGATTTTGTTGTACGCACCGCGAAGTTTGAATGCGCCAGTACGCTGGAAATTTTCAGCTTTGAAAAACACATTGTTGTCGATCATGCTGTTGAATGTGCGGGATGAGAGGAGCGGAGTTTTGTGCACGACAGGATGGATGACAGCAAAAGCTTTTTCGATATCTTCTATAGTAACCACACGTTCCACAAGGGAGAATGTTTGCTGTTTTGTTTTTCTTACTTTCTCTGCCAGAGACTGAGATGACAGCCGTCGGGCGTGGCGAAGGTCGCGAACCATCCCATCTTGCCGAGAGATGTTTTTTGAACAATAACAGAGCCGTGGGATTTTTTTACTTTTCCGAGAATTGCATTGATATTTTTTACTTCGATATAGACGTTTACCTGTCCACTCCTGGGCATGCTCCTTACTTTAAAGAGTCCGCCGTTCGGTTTATGATCCGTGCGGAACATGACGTAGTCGATCCCCGGAATATCCTGGAATTTCCATCCGAATACTTTTCCGAAGAATATTTTTCCTGCGGTTAAATCTTTAACGGGAATTTCAATATGACCAAAGTGATTCATCAGAGTTCCTTTCTGTTCTAGATTGTCAGGACAATTTTGCCAAAGTTCCTGCGTTCTTCCATTCTGCGGTGGGCTTCAGATGCTTTCTCGAGCGGCAGAATAGTGTCGATCACCGGTGCGAGCTGCCGGTTTCCGATGCCCGCTTTGAAGAACCTGAGCGCTTCAAATAATTCCTGCTTCGTTCCCATAAACGAGCCGAAGATAGTGAGATGTTTCGCATAGACGTATCGAAGATCGATGTTCCCGCTGTACGCCGATGTGGCGCCGCATGTCACCAGCCGGCCTCCCTTCGCCAACACGGTGATACTTTTTTCGAA
>CAYGXH010000159.1:0-6818 GCA_964353675.1 uncultured Chlorobiaceae bacterium | reverse complement strand
CTGATAAAAAAGGATGCCGTGCTCAAACATGATTTTTCGCGGTCCGTAATCACCGGCGTAAACCTTTAATGCTGCTTCATCAACAGCCACTGGATTCCTTTCGATTTCAAGTCCTTTGATTCCCCAGGCAAACTGTTTTTTCTTTGCTTCATCCTTTTCATTTTCCATTAATTTCTTCAAAGCCTCGGTTCGTGCGACAATCAGAGCCTGATCAGCCGGGACCTTAATATCCGGCTCCACGCCCGTCCCTTCCCAGTTTGTCTTAGAGATCGGATTAATCGCCCGGCCAAAAGGAACCGTGATGAGTACATTTAAATTTTCAAATGAATGACCCTCTACGGGATGCGCGCCGCCTCCTGTGGTTTCACCGATTATTGTTCCCCGTTTGAGATTCTTCATATTGTATGTGAATTCTTCGGCGCCGGAGAATGAGAAACTGCTCGTCAGAACATACACCGGAACATTGATCAATTTCTTACCCTCAACATGCCCCTGCGTCCAGAATTGCTGGGTCTCATTTGTTTTACGGATGTAAAAACTATTAAGATGCACCGGTTCTTCGAAAAGATAACTGCTTATGAGCTGGATCATGGAAGGATTTCCCCCGCCGTTCTGCCTTAGATCAAAGATAATCGCATCGACATGCGCCAGGAAATTCATGGCCGCAATCGCAGTAGCACTCGCATCCCCAAAACTTGTTTCAGCAAAATAACGGAAATCGATGTAGCCAATATTGCCCGGCAATATTTCGACTTTCTTAAATCCAAAATTCTCTTTATGGAGCCGCTCTAACTGCTGCTTCTTCTCCTCTTCGGGTGAGGGTTGTGATGGATTGTTAGGATCGCGTGGCGGCGCTGGTCTGACACGTAGGTGTTTATCATGACTAACCGATTGTAAATCGGTTGTTAATCGGTCTGTAAAATCAACAAGGTTGGTAATATTTTTATATTTCCCGTCTTTTAAATTATTTCTGAGCAGTTGCTCCATATTCTTGGCAACATCAGGGAAGACATAAACATCATTGAGAGCTATGCATGCTGAGTCTATTATAGCGCTTTTGATTTTATCATCAATAGGGGGATATTGCATTCTAATTTCTTGCCCATAAGTGAAGATCACTGCAAAAAGCAGCAAGGTGGCAACGCAAATAAATACATACCGGACATGGTATATTATGCTATTTCTGTTTGTGTGCATTATTAATTCCTTTCAGAGAATGGTTTTCTACGGCTTAAGTTAAAATGATTTAAGTTTTGTTAATTCTAATTTCATCGCGAACGTAGATCGCTCGTATTCTCCCTCAACGAACGGATCCAGAGCTGACTTCGTAAATCCGAATGTCCTGTAAAGGTGATTTGCTGCTTTAAGTTTTGCATTGGTCCGGAGATAAAGTTCAGAGGCACCAAATGCTTTTGCCTTATCAATTACCGCCAACAACAGTTTTCGTCCAATGCCGCGTCCCTGATATTTTTTTGTAACAGCCATTTTTGCTAATTCATATGCACCATTTCTGTGTCTGATAAGAGCGCACGTTCCGACAACTTTATTATCAATACGAGCAAACAATACAGCGCCTCCAGTTTTTACGATTATACTGTTAGGATCGGAAAGTATTTTATCATCGATTTTCTCAATTGCAAAATATTTTTTCAGCCATTCGTAATTCAGCGATTTGAAATATTTTTTCATCGCAGGACTATATTCACAAATATCAATGTCACCCGGCAACAAACCTTTCAGTCGGAACCAAACTCTTTCGTACATATTTTGTTCATTTAATTTCCGTTCGATTGCTCCCAAGCCGGCAATGATATCACAGCCTGAAGTATCGATAAGTTCTTTCGTCGCGTTGCGTACCTCCATCCAGACCGGCGACAACATTCGTGCTATCGTTCTACCTTTTGTTGTAATGGAAACTAATTGATGGCGTTTATCTATTTTCCCTTTCGTCCAGGTTACAAGGTCTTTTTTCGCCATCTCATTTAGAAGCTGTCTCACCGCCGTATGACTTACTCCAAGTGAATCGGCTAAACCCGTAACAGTCATCGGGGATCCTACCCTCAAATTGTAAAATATCGTGAACCACCGCGCCTCAAAGTCGATATCAAGCTTATGATAAAGCAGAGAAACATCCCTTGCGAGTCGCTCGCTTAATCGTCTTAAACGGGTAGCAAAAGCCATTTCACCAAGTTCTGAAATTATGTCCATCTAGATTCCTTTCTTCCACGATTTACGATTTATTATGAAAGATGTTTCATAATAATTTAGATCCTAACTCCCGTTGGCACGGTAAGTTCTCAATCGTAACAAACTTCATTATATGCGGATAAACCTCATTCTGGTTTGACTTTTTAGAAGAAATGCCGTATCATCAATTCATTGCATCCCAATAAATCAATAATCCCATCAAAAATATCCGCCTTTAAAGGAGAAACAATGAAAAGGTTATGGTTCGGACTGACAGTCCTCGCTTTGTTTATTATAAACACATATTCACAGGACAAAAATAATATGGACAATCCTTTCTTAAAAGAATGGAACACGCCGTTCAAGACGCCGCCATTTAATGAGATCATACTTGATCATTATATGCCGGCATTTGAAGCGGGCATGAAACAACAAATAAATTCAATTGACCTCATCATCAATAATGGAGAAAAACCATCGTTTGAAAATATAATCCAGGCCCTGGAAAAAAGCGGTGAACTTTTGGAAAAGGTAAATAACGTATTTTCAAGTCTGAACGAGGCAATTACTAACGACGAAATGCAGAAGATCGCCCAAACAATCACTCCAATGTTGTCTAAGCACAATGATGATATAATTCTAAATCCAAAACTCTTTGATAAAATAAAACAAATTTTTAATGCGAAGAATACTCTTGGTCTTTCAACCGAACAAAATACTGTACTCGAAAATTATTACCTGAATTTCGTAAGAGGCGGCGCGAATCTTAATGAGGAAGGAAAAGATAAACTCAGGAAAATAAACGAGGAGCTCAGCCTCCTCACTCTTAAGTTTGGTGAGAACCTTCTGAAAGAAACCATCGCCATCGGTTTACTGATAGAAAATAAGGACGACCTCGCTGGTCTTCCGGCCGATGTAATTCAATCTGCCGCGGAAATGGCAAAGTCCAGAGGCCACGAAGGTAAATGGATCTGCACGCTACAGAAGCCGAGTTTCATTCCTTTTCTACAGTATTCTGAAAAGCGGGAATTACGCGAGAAAGTATTTAAAGCCTATATCAACCGCGGAAATAATAACAACGAATACGACAACAAGAAAATCCTGTCAAAAGTTGCCGCTCTCCGCGTTGATAGAGCAAAATTGTTAGGATACAAAACTTATGCAGATTTCGTACTCGATAGAAACATGGCTAAGAAGCCCGAGAACGTGTACAAGTTTTTAAATGACCTCTGGAAGCCGGCAGTTAAAAGAGCCATTGCCGAGGTCGCAGATATGCAGAAAATAATTGACGGTGAAGGGAAGAACTTGAAGTTGGAAGCCTGGGATTGGTGGTACTATGCTGAGAAAGTGAAGAAAGAAAAATACGCTCTTGATGAAGAAATGCTGAGACCCTATTTTAAAATGGAAAACGTGCGCCAGGGCGCATTCGATGTCGCCTCAAAACTTTTCGGAATCCAGTTTGCTGAAAGGAACGATATTCAGGTCTATCATCCCGACGTGAAAGCATACGAAGTTAAAGAAACCGATGGTAAACACATCGGCATATTTTATTCCGACTATTACCCGCGCGACAGTAAAAGAAGCGGCGCCTGGTCGGGCGGTTTCAGAGGTCAATCCAACATGCAGGAAAAATATATTACTCCTGTTGTTTTTAATGTCGGTAACTTTGCGAAACCGACCGCGGATAAGCCCTCTCTGATGAGTGTGGATGATGTTCTTACACTTTATCATGAGTTGGGTCACGGACTTCACGGTCTGCTGTCAAATACACACTATCCGAATGCACAATCGGTACCTGTAGATTTCGTAGAGCTTCCATCGCAAATAATGGAAAACTGGGCTATGGAACCGGAGGTTCTTAAAATGTACGCGAAACATTACCAAACAGGTGAGCCGATGCCTCAGGAATTGATGGACAAAATCCGCAATTCCAAACTTTTCAATCAGGGTTTTGAAACGGTTGAATATTTAGCAGCATCGTTCCTAGATATGGACTGGCACACACTTACCGACGCAAAGGAAATGGAAGTCCCGGCATTTGAGAAGGGATCACTAACAAAAATCGGATTAATCCCGCAAATTGAATCGCGGTATCAAAGCACCAATTTTGCACATATCTTTTCAGGCGGATACCCTTCAGGATATTATAGTTATATATGGGCGGCTGTCCTCGATGCGGATGCCTTTGAAGCTTTCAAAGAGAAGAGTTTGTTCGATCAGGCAACCGCATCCTCTTTCAGGAAAAATATTCTTGAAAAAGGCGGCAGTGAGGACGTAATGACGCTCTATAAAAAATTCAGAGGGGCTGAGCCAAAGGTCGATGCACTCCTGAAGAGAAGAGGATTGAATTAAGCTTCTAATCCCCGACTTTGCCTAGGGATTGAGATATCTACCTCACCCCTTCACCCCGCCCGGACGACCGATACTGTATCCAAGCATCGTTCGGTCGGGCGGGCCACTGTCCCCCTCTCCACAGAATAATCCTTGCAAGGGTCCTGGTGCATATGCATACCCCCCACTTCCCTCTCCTTGTAATGACCATGATTTACCACCATCAGTCGTAATCGCAATCGCTCCCATATCCCAATGCCATGGATTAAAGAGAGATGCTATCCAACCCCGTTGTCTTGTAGCAAAGGATATATCAGTTTTTAGTATTCTAATATTGGTAGTATCTAAAATTGTCCAATTTTCACCTCCATTTATTGTTGACCATTGATAACCACCAACTGCAATTCCTTCCACATTATTGAAAAAATATAATTTTTGTATTGGTTCACCAAGTAACGAATCACCAATATACGAGCGATGCCATGTTGTACCACCATCGGTTGTCCGTAATATTTTACCACGAGAGCCGTGTACCCAATAGTGCATCCTATCGGTAGCAAAACCATTCAATAAAAAAATTTCACCGGTATTTATCATTAAATTCCATGTATTATCGCCATCTGTTGTTTTAAATATTCGGCTATGGATTGCTGTATCATAGTGACTGCTGATGATCCAACCGATTTCCTTTGAAACGAAAATACCATCGTCAATATCAACAATAGTATCTCCGTTTGAATAATGAGGCGAGAGCTTCACCCAGTTTTGTGGATAGATTTCATGATAATACAGTAGGACAATGAATATGATGAGGAATGCTTTTGCAGTAGTTGTCATTATACTGTTTCCCAATAAATTATCTTGCCACCTCACAACAGGAATGTACTGCTGAATAATCTTTATCTAAAATTAGAAATATTATATCTTAATAGCTGATGTTACGCAAAACAAAAAATATAACACTGATCACACGGAAAAAACGGATTTTCACAGATTAAAACCCGTGAAAAACAATCATAATCAGCGTCATCCTTATTCTATTGTTTTTAATGAACATCTATTTTTCATTAAAAGCTAACGATGCGTAACATCAGTTAATAGGTTAATTGATATATTTTCCCACTCTCTAATTCGATTATGAAAAGCGATATTTTATTTCCACTTTCTTTGCTGAAGACAAGTCGTTTACTATCGGGAGACCATGATGGTTGATTTCCCGTCGTAATTTTCATTTGATTTCTACTATCCGAATCCATCAACCAGATTTCATCAATATTTTTACCTGATGTCCATGCGATCCTCTTTCCATCAGGGGACCATTCGGGAAATAGATCAAAATAATTATTATAAGTCAATCGAGTTGAATTATTCCCGGAGGTATCCATTTTGAATAATTCAGGTGTACCGATTCCTATATATTTATAATACAAAATCCAATTGCCGTCAGGCGACCAATCAGGACATCTCCATTCCCCCGTGCCATGTTGACTAATATCCTGGAGTCCAGTACCATCTATATTTATCATCCAAATTGCATTTGAACCTCGCGGATCATGATAGGGTGTATCAAAAACGATTTTATCTCCACTTGGTGACCAACTCGGGAAATTTGTTAGACCAACAGTCGTCAACTGCTGCAGATCATTCCCTGTCGATGAGATAAGATAGAGTTCATCATTAGTAAAAGCTAGGATTTCTCCGTTTGGTGACCAACACGGACTATAAGTAAATCCTTCAATGATTAGTTTTAGGTTCTGTCCACTTGTATCAAGAGTATACAAACCGGTGGGATAGAGAGTGTCATTAAAACCCATGTGGAAAAATGCAATACGGTCACCTTGTGGATCCCATGCTGGGGCATCGTCGATCGATATATAGGTAGGTGGTGGGGTTGGTATTGTCCATGTAGCACCAAAATCCTTACATCCAGATTGGAGAAATAGTATGAAAATAATAAAAAGAAAAACAATCTTATATATATTTTTCACGTTAGGTTAATTATTTTTTAAAAAATTTACAGACTGTGTGTTATCATTACAGGCAAGGAGCAATGTTAGTATAAAGATAACCGGAACCACAAAAGATCCAACCATCCTTACTTCTACTTTGTGCTTCATGTCTCCTCCTTTATACCATCGTCTATTCCTTAACTTACCGTATCAGTACGAACTTACCGTATTGATCTCCGTACATCGAGTTCACAGCAAATATATACACTCCGCTTGCCAACGCACGGTTGCTTTCGCTAAGCAAATCCCATGAGATCTCTCCGCGGTCTTCCCGGTATTCTCCTAAATATC
>CAYGXH010000158.1:0-6878 GCA_964353675.1 uncultured Chlorobiaceae bacterium | reverse complement strand
AATGCGGATTGCCTGGAATACCCTTGCAAGTGATTTTATGAGGAAGCGTGTTCCGACGGCCGATTGCACGACCGCTGCTAACTGCCCGGTTGTATCGATTGGTCCGTGGAGGCGCTCCCGGAGTATCTGGCGAGTTATTCGCACTGCGGTCCTCTCTTCGCCGTATGTTTGCAGAAGGTCTTTCAATTGATTCTCATTGTATCTGTTAATTACCGTCCATCCGTTGAGCATCTGATTCTGATCCATCCGCATGTCAATTCTCTCGTCGCTCTGGAAGCTGAAACCTCTCCGTACGTTTTTCAGCTGGTGCATCGATACTCCCAGGTCGAGGAGGAAGCCATTAACGGCTTTGATGCCGATAGATGGCAATACACGTGTCATGTGTGCGTAATTTTCGTGGAGGAGTGTGACCTGATCGCCGAACCTTTCCAAACGTTGGCGTGCAAACGTGATCGCTTCGCAGTCGAGATCCATCCCGACGAGCTTTCCGCGTGATGAAATCCACGTCAGGATAGCTTCTGCGTGACCGCCGCCTCCGACTGTGCCGTCGACGTAAACACCATTCGGCTGGGATATCAGGTAGTGAAGGACTTCTTCCACCAATGCCGGTTCATGGTATTGAGTCATCATCGCAAGGTGATGAGCGAGCACACAGACCGCGGGCAATGCATCTGTTACTGCATTACTGTAGCTGCGATGCTCTCGTAGCTTTCTGGTTGACTGTTTTTATACTCTTCGTATATTTTCGGATTCCACAGCTCAATTTTGTCGAGTGTACCGATAATGCGAACTTCGTTTTGGATGCTCGCATATTCACGTAATTCCGGAGGGATGGAAATCCTTGCCTGGGAGTCGATCTGACTCTCCTGTGCAAGTTCCAGAATCGCGCGAATAAACCGACGGTGCTGCGGATCGTAGGAAGAGAGGTTCCGTAAGTTTGATTCCAGTTTATTCCATTCGTCAATCGGATAGACGAAGAGGCATTTCTCAAAACCGCGTGTCACCACGAACGTGTCACCTGCCTCTGGAGATACATACTTGCGGAGTTTAGCCGGAAGGCTGACTCTTCCCTTCTCGTCAACAGAATACATATATGAGCCCTTGAACGACGACATTGTTTATTTATTTAAAATGTCCTTAAAAATGAAAAAATTCCCCACCATTCTTCCCCACTTTTCCCCACCGTGAAACTCAAATTTAGGGAATTTTTGTTGAAAGTCAAGAAAAATTTAACAATCTTTTAAAAAATTAATAATATTAAGGGTGGGGAAAATTCTTATATAGAAATCATGCTAAATTCGTTTGTTTTAGGCATTTTCAAATCGGGGAATCGTGGGTTTTTTTGGGTCATTGTGAGTGTATATAGCATCCTCGTGCTGTGTGCCTGTCAGGGACATCAAAGTCCGTTAGCAGCAAGGTTATGACCAAATTTATCATAGTTTGCAATGAAATATAAGCCCGATGGTTGAATTTGTATGCGAATATCATTACGTTACACTTCAAAATTTTTCCATTCAACTCATCATAACCCAGGAGCGTGTACCGTGAAGATACAATCATGCCGGATCGTTTCATTTTTATTATTCTCGTTTGTACTGTTATTACCAGCGCAGAATGCGATGGATAATCCCTTTTTCAAAGAGTGGAACACACCCTTTAAGACGCCACCCTTCAATGAAATCCGGCTCGAGCATTTTCTAACGGCAATTGAGGAAGGAATAAAGCTTCAGAAAGCGGCAGTGGATGGCATCACCACAACCACTGAGGAACCAAGCTTCGAAAATACAATAGAGGCTCTTGAAAAGAGCGATGAGTTTCTGAGTAGGGTAAACAGAGTTTTCTCTAACCTGAATTCCGCGAACACGAATCCGGAGATGCAGGAAATCGCCCGGAAAACTACACCGATGATGTCAAAACATAACGACGACATCAACCTCAATCAAAAACTCTTCGAAAGGGTGAAAACTCTTTACAACGAGAGAGATAAGCTGGAGCTGTTCACTGAACAGAAAACCGTACTGGAAAATTATTACCTTGATTTTGTACGAGGCGGCGCAAATCTGACCGATGAAGGTAAGGAAAAACTCAGGAAAATAAATGAGGAGCTGAGTCTGCTTTCGTTAAAGTTTGGTGAAAATCTTCTTAAAGAGACCAACGCCATCGGTTTGCTGATCGACAACAAAGATGATCTTGCCGGTTTACCTCAGAATGTTATCGATGCGGCCGCAGAGATGGCTGTGTCAAAAGGACATGCAGGGAAATGGGCATTCACGCTCCAGAAGCCGAGCTTCATCCCTTTTCTCCAATACGCGTCCAATCGCGAACTACGGGAAAAAGTATTCAAAGCGTATATCAATCGCGGTAATAATGATAATGAGTTCGATAATAAAAAAAATCTCTCCCGTATAGCTGCACTCCGCGCGAAGAAAGCTGGGTTATTGGGGTATAAGACTCACGCCGATTTTGTACTTGAGAAGAGCATGGCGAAAAAGCCGGAAAACGTCTATAAATTCCTGACTGATCTGTGGAAACCGGCTCTGAAGCGGGCGCAAACCGAAGTCGAGGATATGCAAAAAATAATTAATAGGGAAGGGAAACAATTCCCCCTGCAGGCATGGGACTGGTGGTATTATGCGGAGAAAGTGAAGAAAGAAAAGTTCAATCTTGACGAAGAGATGATTCGACCGTATTTCAGGATGGAAAATGTTCGAAGGGGCGCCTTTGACGTTGCCTCTAAACTTTACGGAATAAAAATAATTGAGCGAAACGATATCCCTGTGTACCACCCGGACGTCAGGGTCTTTGAAGTTCAGGAAGCTGATGGAAAGCATATCGGCGTCTTTTTCTCGGATTATTACCCGCGCGATGGGAAACGGAGCGGCGCATGGTCAAGCACGTTCAGGGGTCAGTCAAATATCGGAGGCAATTACATCACTCCCGTCGTCTGCAACGTCGGAAATTTTTCCAAACCAACAGTCGATATACCTTCGCTCATGAGCCTTGATGAAGTGAATACTCTGTTCCACGAATTAGGCCATGGTCTCCATAGTTTGCTCGCGAATACTACATATCCGAATGCCCGTTCTGTCCCGCGGGACTTTGTTGAACTCCCTTCTCAGATCATGGAAAACTGGGCATTGGATCCTGCGGTGCTTCCACTCTACGCAAAGCATTACAAAACAGGCGAACCGATGCCGAAAGAACTCCTTGATAAAATTGTCAATGCAAAGCTTTTCAATCAGGGCTTCGAGACAGTAGAATACCTCGCCGCATCATTCCTCGATATGGATTGGCATACACTTACGGAGAGCGCCGAGAACGATGTCGCGGTTTTTGAAAGGGAGGCGTTCAAGAAAATCGGACTGATCCCCGAAATCGATTCGCGGTATCAGAGCACAAACTTCCAGCATATATTTTCGGGAGGATACTCTTCGGGATATTACAGTTACATTTGGGCAGAAGTTCTGGATGCAGACGCCTTTGAGGCGTTTAAGGAAAAAGGTCTGTTCGACAGAGAGACAGCGACATCATTCAGGAAGAATATTCTGGAAAAGGGCGGAAGCGAAGACGTGATGGTTCTCTACAAGAGGTTCAGAGGCGCGGAACCGAAAGCGGATGCCCTGCTCAAGAAGAGAGGGCTTCAGTAGTCGTAAATCCCTGTCGTTGTTTCACATACATAACCCCGGTTCAAAAGACCGGGGTTTGCTTTTTCTAACGCCGAGAATCGTGACATGACCAGCGCCTCTATGGTTGGGAGTGGGAACTTCATCTCAGTAGATCCCACTACCTCTCCCCCTCTCCGATTTCGGAGAGGGGGATTCAGGGGGAGAGGTTATTCTTGGCGGTCATGTACTATCATGACTGAGCATAGAAGCACAGAAGTGAAATCAGCCGGCAGAAAGTTGATACTCTTATTTCTTTACTGGTTCACACTTCGACACCTGCCCCAAACTCCGTTTCCATCGGTTTCATTAACACCTCACTTTAGCTAAGTAGCTCTGATTCAATCGGTCTCATTAACACCTCGCTTTAGCGAGGTGACTCTAAACGATGGAATACCGGGTAACCGTTTCAACGGTTTCTTGTGAAGCTGTTGAAACAGCTTCTCTGATTTCTCCGAGCCCAAATCACACCGATGAATCGGTGTGTTAATTAGATGCAAGGAGTGTGCTCGAGTCATCTACCTCACCCCTTCACTCTCTGTGGGGTTGACTAATAAGTGAGCTAAAAGTCTTTGCGAGGAGTGAAGCGACGAAGCAATCCGATAAAATTAGTAAATATTAGAGTATCTGAAAGTCTTAAGTATGTTCTTATACTGCATATATTCTGTAGTATTTTCCCGAACAATATGAAAGAAATAAAAATGCCATTATATACCCCAGGACAACAAGCGAATATATCAATTATTCTTTAAAAAGTAAAGCAATCTGTATTTTTTATTACCTGTAACTCGGATTGATTTCGAAGAATACTTGAGAAACGTGAAATATTAAATAGTAACCAATGTTGTTATTTCTGTCTGACTGTTATGGCGGGCTATTTGGGCTTGTACTTTATACTTAGTAGAAAAGCGTTTTATACAAAGAACCAAGTACCAAGTACTAAGCATTCCCAATGACCAGTGACAATTATTCTACAACAACCTCATCGATGAATATCCACGCTTTTCCACCCTTTCCTGTGTGCCAGTCGGGGCATACGGCGATATTCTTTGCCTTCACGTTGATGTAGCGTGCTTTTGTACGGACTTCTTTCCCTAATTCTTTGATCACGATACCGGAAGTATTCTGTGGAATGTCATTATTTATTTCTGCGATAAGACTGTAGTTTGTACCGTCATTGGAGGAAGAGAAAGTGACGGACGATGGTAAGAATATCCAACTTCCTTGGTCCTGATAAAATGACGCAGTGAGGTGTGATATTTTCTGTGTTTCACCGAGATCGATCGTGATGTTGACGTCGTTACCTTCATATCCCTGCCACATCCCATCTCTGAATGAATCGGTGCCACGGAGACCGTCAACGACAGTACGATCTTTGCTTTCTGTTGCGTAACGTGTCTGGTATGGCTCATGAATGGTAACACTCCTACCCCAACCTTTATGTCTGGTATATTTCCATGTTACTTGTGGTCCGTTGTTTTCATTATGAAAAGCGCTTGCACAGAGAGTAATACTTTCGCATATCAACAGAGGATTACGATATAGCTCAGATGATTGTTCTGGTGTAGTTCCGTCAAGCGTGTATCGGATTTCAAGAGATGAATCGGGGCAGGAAAGTGTGAGAAAAACCGCACCTTTTGTGAAATCGACAACGGGCTTAACCATAACTCTGTCGTAAATGATTTCCCAGTCGTCAGTTCGGAACGCGGATGCAGGGAGTCCTTCTTTATTATAAAGATTCGGCTCCGCGGTATTACTCCATGCAAACCGGACCGCTGTAGGATTATTTACTCTTTCATTCCAGACAAGCACATCTTTTCCATCGATTACTGCTCGGGTATCTGAAAATTTTCGACGTTGGTCTGCAATTTCAAAATGAGTCAGCTCACCCCCTTTAGCCATTAAACCATGATCTGCATATGAGAATGATAAACGGATTTTGCTGTCTTCAATTTT
This sequence comes from uncultured Chlorobiaceae bacterium, assembly GCA_964353675.1. Lineage (GTDB taxonomy): Bacteria > Bacteroidota > Ignavibacteria > UBA10030 > SZUA-254 > CAYGXH01. The sequence continues at coordinate 1,260 of CAYGXH010000158.1, read as the reverse complement.
CATCGATTTATACATAGGACCGGAAAATGTAATTTCCGATTGCCCGTAAGTCTTTGCCAGAGCCCACCCGGCCAACCGTTTACCGACATCCTGTTTATTTCCCGGATGTATATCATGAATGTTACCGATATCTGATGTCACGATCATGCCGACGTTTGGGATCGACATGCACTGCCGCTGAGCATCACGCAATGCCACCCCGCGAAAGAGACCATACCCGTTGTAAGGAGCAATTTGCACGTAGTAAAACGGCAGATCCTTTTTCCATTCGCTGCGCCACTGACTGATCATGGTATTGAATAATTTCGGGTATGTCTGCGGCGCAGCGACGTTGCTCTCTCCCTGATACCATATAACACCGGCGATTTGATAAGGAATAAGCGGTGCAATCATCGCATTAAACAGGACGCCCGGTTTCATAGGATTTGAATCGGTTTCTCCCTGGCGTTTGTATGACTCAAATAACTCAGGATCGGAAACGACTAATTCAGATTTCGTCCACACCTCGGCGCACGTCCCGCCCCAGCTCGAATTGATCAGTCCGACGGGAACATTGAGGGTTCGGTGTAATTCGCTTCCAAAAAAATATCCTGTAGCGCTGAAAGTGCGCATCGTTGCGGGTGAACATTCGCTCCATGATCCGCGGCAATCCTCTTGTGGGAAGTCGGATGCAGCTTTTTCAACACTGAAGAAGCGAATTTTCGGATAGACGGCCTGCATGACTTCTTCTTCAGAGTTATTGAATCCCATGACTGCGTTCCACTCCATGTTGGATTGACCGGAACAGAGCCACACTTCGCCGAGAAGGATATTTTCAAGAATAATCGTATTGTTCCCTCTGATAGTGATGGTGTGAGGTATATTGTCGGCGGCAGGTGTGGGAATGCTGATATTCCATCGTGCTGAATCATTGGCTTCAGTGTGGAATGTGTCCTGATCCCATGAGGAGCTGACGGATATCTCTTCGCCCGGTTCAGCCCAGCCCCATAGCATGACCGATGAATTTTGCTGTAATACCATGCCGCTTCCGATCAATGCTGGTAATCTTACTTCCGCATCTGACGGGTATGATATAAAAGCAAGGAGAACAATCAAGATATTCAATAGTTTTGTCATTTTCGGCTTATTGCTGTGAGAGAATTTAGTCGTGTGAATCAGATATTATCAACAATTCCTGATTATCTATTTTATACCAACGTCGTTTTTTTTTATATTACATGTAGTTGTGCGAATACACCTATGCATTTTTTCATACCTTTC
>CAYGXH010000157.1:0-6934 GCA_964353675.1 uncultured Chlorobiaceae bacterium | reverse complement strand
GCTTGCCTACGTCTGGCATTCGCTTGCCGGTGCCTTTGGCGGAAAAACGGCAGAAGAAGTGTCAATTTTTTTTAGTGATTATCTTGCGACCGGTCAGGGTACGTTATTTAATATTCCACCACTTGCCATACTTTTCTTTCTTATTACACTTTGCCTTAATTTGTGGATCCTCTCCCGCGGCCTTAGTAAAGGAGTAGAGATGACAAGCCGAATCGGTATGCCGATTCTTATTATCTTTGGAATTTTCCTCGCGATACGCGCTATCACTCTTGATGCAGGTGAACTGGGCGCGATCAACGATGCGGCTCTTGGACTTAACTTCCTCTGGAATCCGCAATTCGACTCTCTAGCGAATCCAAAGGTCTGGTTAGCAGCCGCCGGTCAGATTTTCTTTACGCTCTCACTCGGTATGGGATCGATCCACTGCTACGCTGCATACCTAAAGGAAAAAGACGACATTGCACTGAACGCCGCATCTGCCGGATGGCTGAATGAGGCAGTGGAAGTAATCCTCGGTGGTTCAATTATCATCCCGATTGCAGTCGCGTACCTTGGACTCGACTGGATTCAGGCAAACGTAGGATTTGAAATGGGATTCCGTACGATGCCTACACTGTTCCAGCACTGGGGACCAATACTGGCAGCTCTGGCTGGGATTGCATGGTTCGGACTTCTTTTCTTCGCCGGTATTACAAGCTCGTTAGCAATGGGTCAACCGGTCATGGCATTTCTGCAGGATGAATTTAAAATGTCACGAAATCGTTCAGTCGTTTATTTTGGGGCAGTTGTACTCCTCCTCGCGCTTCCATGTATTTTTCTTTATGAATATGGAGCATTCAATGAATTTGATTATTGGGCAGGGACATTTTCACTCGTAGTCTTCGCACTCGCGGAATCGATTATTTTCTCCTGGGTTTTTGGCATCGATAAGGGATGGGCGGAAATCAACAGAGGCGCCGACATTAAAATTCCGCATTTCTTTAAATTCGTCATTAAATACGTTACACCTCTATTTCTGATTGCTGTTTTTGTTGGTTCTATAGTCAAGCCTGAAGGAGGTAACTGGTCGCTCTCATTCCAGAGTCTTCTCAGCGGCAATGGCTGGCCACTCGCATCCGACAGTGTAATCGGGACAATTCTTAATAAAGGAATCGAGGAAACACGCTGGTTTATAGATGGAATCCCGACAAATGTCTTCATAATCGACATGACAAGAATCCTCATCCTTCTGACATTCATCGGTATCGGTATCGTGATATATCTAGCGTGGAAACATAAACGGCAATTATCCTCATAGGAGATAAATTATGTCGACAACTGCACTAATAATGATGATATGCGCTTGGGGGATTATTTTATACTTCACTCTCCGGTTTTTCATCAAAGTTGTAAAAACGCCACCGCGACCTGAGCCCGATTCCTATGGCGATAACGATGATGTAAAAAGGTAATCTTGGATCAGGTACCCTCCAACGACTCACAGACAAGAGAGTTCAAACGCGAGCTGGGACTCTTAGATTCGACTATGATCGTCGTCGGCTCGATGATCGGGTCGGGGATCTTCATTGTAAGCGCAGACATCGCAAGGACAGTGGGCTCCCCTGGCTATCTGCTACTCGTATGGCTGATTACGGGTATCCTCACCATTATCGCTGCCCTCAGCTATGGCGAGCTTGCGGGGATGATGCCGCATGCAGGGGGCCAGTATGTCTACCTCAGGGAAGCATATAATCCGCTTATAGGATTTCTATACGGTTGGACTCTCTTTCTCGTAATCCAGACCGGAACGATTGCAGCGGTAGGAGTTGCCTTTGCAAAATTTACGAGCGTACTGATCCCTTGGTTTTCCGAAACCAACATAATATTAAAGTTTGGTGGAATATCGGTATCCGCCGCGCAGACTGTCGCCATCATAAGCATTCTTATTCTTACTGCTGTGAATGTACGGGGAGTGCGTGAGGGTAAGTTGGTACAAAATTTCTTCACCATAACAAAGACACTTGCACTTTTCGGCTTGATTCTGCTTGGGATATTCATCGGAAAAAATACGGAAGCCATCGCTGCGAATTTTTCTGCATTCTGGGATGCCAGCTGGAGCCAATCTCTAGACGGACAGTCGGTATCCATCGAGTCTCTTGTCGGTATGGGACTAATTGCTGCAATCGGAGCAGCTATGGTCGGTTCACTCTTCTCCAGCGACGCGTGGAATAACATAACATTCACTGCCGGAGAAGTCATCAATCCAAAAAAAACCATACCTCTCAGTCTAGCTCTGGGAACAGGTATTGTGACACTCCTCTACCTGGCGGCGAATATTTCCTACCTACTTGTACTCCCGCTGAAAGGAACTCCTGATGGTGCAACGGTTATGGAACGAGGAATTCAGTTCGCTGCGAGCGATCGTGTGGGTGTTGCCGCCGCGACAATGATATTCGGCGAAACAGCGGCTATTATCATGGCGATTTTAATAATGGTGTCGACGTTCGGCTGCAACAACGGATTAATCCTTGCGGGAGCACGTGTCTACTATGCCATGTCACGCGACAATCTTTTTTTCAAAAAAATCGGTCTATTAAACAATAATTCAGTCCCCGGTATCGCACTGATCGTCCAGGGTGTCTGGGCGAGCGTTCTGTGCCTCACTGGATCATACGGAGAACTGCTCGACTATGTCATGTTTGCGGTTCTCATCTTCTACATACTCACAATTATCGGAATCTTCATTCTCCGTAAGAAAAAGCCTGAAGCGGTACGACCTTACAAAGCTTTTGGCTACCCGATATTGCCGCTTTTGTACATCATCGGCGCAGCTGCAATCGCAGTCGACATTCTCATCGTCAAATCACACGCCTGGTACGGTTTTATCATCGTGCTAACAGGCGTACCGGTTTACTTTTTCTGGCGACACATTTCGCAGCGATCAGGACCTAATGAAAACCAATCCCACGGGACCTTATGAGACTCTACAAGCCAACACTCACACAATGGATTTTCATCGGTATGGGGATAGGGCTGACGGTGGGCTGGCTTTTCCCGGATGTCGGCAGTACACTACAGCCGCTTAGTATTATTTTCCTGCGGTTGATCAAATCGATCATCGCACCCCTTATCTTTGCCACGCTTGTGGTTGGCATTGCAGGACACGGAAATCTCAAACAGGTCGGCAGGATGGGATTGAAATCGATCATCTACTTTGAAGTTATTACGACTCTGGCGCTGATCATAGGTCTTGCCGCAGTGCATTTAATACAACCAGGCATCGGCATCGAAATACCTCATGATCCGCAAGCCGCCGATATTATCGCAAAAAAGCAAACGATCCTCGACGTAATCACGCACATATTCCCTCAAAGTTTTTTCCAGGCAGCAGCCGAAGGCGAAGTTCTCCAGATTGTTGTATTCGCAATCATATTCAGCTTCGCAGTTGCACTGATACCCCAGGATAAGAGAAAAACGATAATTGATTTCTGTGATGCGCTGGCGGAAACGATGTTTAAATTTACGAGCATCGTTATGCGGTATGCACCGATCGGCGTCGGAGCTGCGATAGCGGTCACCGTGGGTTATAAAGGTCTGGGCGTCCTTAAAAATTTGGGTCTGCTGGTACTTACAACATACGGAGCGCTAACGCTCTTAGTTGTGATAGTTTTCGGCGCTGTCGTCGTTATTGCACGTATACCTCCGGTCCGATTTTTCAGGGCTGTCAAGGAACCGGCACTAATAGCGTTTTCTACTTCGAGCTCTGAAGCAGCTCTTCCCAGGGCACTGGAATCCATGGAGGCATTGGGTGTTCCTCGGAGAATCGTCTCTTTCGTCATACCGACGGGTTACAGCTTCAACCTCGACGGTTCGACACTTTATCTGCCGCTTGCAGCAGTTTTCGTAGCTCAGGCCGCAGGTGTAGAATTGACAGTCGGACAGCAAATTCTGATGATACTGACTCTCATGCTCACTAGCAAGGGCGTTGCCGGGGTGCCACGCGCGTCGCTCGTGATTCTCGCAGGAACGCTCAGCTCTTTCGGACTCCCGCTCGAAGGTGTCGCAGTTATCCTCGGCGTCGATCAAATCATGGATATGGGTAGATCCGCCGTGAATGTAATCGGCAACTGCCTGGCAAGCGCGGTAATTGCACGCTGGGAAGGCGAATTTAAACCGCCACCCGGATAAAAACCATATAGGTAATCTGTATTGACGATATTTGAAGCAATAATCCTCGGAATAATTCAGGGAATCACCGAATTCCTCCCTATCAGCAGTACTGCGCATCTCACAATCGCAGGTAAACTGATGGGTATCGTACAAATAACACCCCCCGAAGACTGGACCGCCTACATCGCTACGATGCAGATAGGAACCGCTGCTGCGGTCGTGATATATTTTCTAAACGATTACATCAACATTGGAAAAGGAATACTCAATGATCTTAAAAATCAAAGATTATTTTCGATGCGCTCTTGCAGTTCCGAAAGCCGTCTGGCATTTTATATCATAATAGGAACATTACCGGTTGCGATCATTGGATTCCTCTTTCATGATTTCATAGAAGGAGCTTTCACAAAAGAAACCAGTGTGATCGCGACAAGTCTAATCGCCCTTGCATTGCTCCTTGCTATTGCAGAAAAAGTTGCCACTCACAAACGCGACGAGACGCACGCGACGTGGATCGATGCTCTGTTAGTCGGTTTCGCACAGATGATCGCGCTCATTCCCGGTTCCTCACGCTCAGGGACTACAATCACGGCGGGGCTTTTTCTGGGTTTTGACCGGGAGACAGCAGCCCGATTTTCGTTTCACCTGAGCATTCCGGCAATTCTTGCAAGCGGTTTATACCAGATGCATCAGGCACGTCTGCACATTAGTGATATTGCGTTTATACCCCTTGTAATTTCTACAGTGATTTCAGGAGTCGTGGGTTACGCATCTATATCATTTCTCCTCCACTACCTTCGCAAACATTCGACGCTCCTGTTTATAATATACCGGATTATACTCGGACTCCTCCTCTGGCTGTTTGTTTCAGCCGGTATGATGTAAAAAACGTCGCTGCCTCATCGCAACGATCGTCTGAATATCAGCTTATCTCGTGAATGTCGACGGAAAATAAAGAGGTACCACACGATACAGCGGTTTATTCGGGATTTATCCCCTTCGCCGGAAGATTGGAATCAGTAAGTATTTGTCAAGCAATGCAGCAACAATGATAACAACCAACACTGCTATCAGGCTGTAGCTGGTCTTGGAATAGAGGAAAGGAAAAATACGTTTCAGCCATCCATTGAATGCGGATGTTGCCGTTGTAAGTTCCCCGCTGAACTTTTCGTAGATTGTATTTATTGTGCTGTCCGACTGACTGACGGTGGATGTACCGAGGATACCGGTAAAGGCAAGGGCAGCATAAACGATACCGACGACAATTAATAATCCGACGATTGGCGCAATATTTTTTAACAGAAACCAGAGAAACGATGATGATTCCCGGATACCAATCCTTCGCATAACACGGTTGGTGAAAGAATATGGAACTTTTTCAACAAGAACTCGTTGCATTATATCCCTGAGGTTTACCAGGCTTTCAACGCGTGCTTTGCAGTCAGTGCATGTCCGGAGATGGAGTTCGATTCGTGCCCTGGTCTGCTCATCGCAAAAACCATCAGCAAATTCCTGCAATTCCTCGTTTCGTGGATGATTCATAACACTCTTTCCGTTCTTAGTTCACGACTTAGTCGTTCCTGGAGCATCGCGCGGGCACGGAACAGATGGGTTTTTACTGTCCCGACTGGAAGCTCTGTGACCTCGCATATCTCTTGATAGCTCAATTCCTGAAAGTAAAAAAGGGAAAGTATGACATGGTACCGCTCAGGCATTTCCCCCACGATCTTACGGACAAAGCCTAACATATCATTTATCTCAATTTCTTCGTGCAGAGAAGACTGCGATGGAAAAGTGTATTCGTCATAATCCTTTCCTTCATCGTATTCCAAGGATTGTGGACCACCTTTTTTACTATCAAGTCGAGTGAGGCACACATTATAGACAATTCGGTAGAGCCAAGTTCCGAAGCTGGCTCTATTCTGGAACCTCTCCAATGCGTTATATGCGCGAATAAACGCATCTTCTGTCGCCTCTTCAGCTTCCTCCCGATTTTTAAGCATTCGCAGCGCCAGACTAAATGCCCTATCCTTATACTTGTCCACAATGTTAGAGTAGCGGCGTTTTTCACCCCGGCGAATTTGCTCAATTATCTCATTATCTGAAAGGGCCATACAAAGCTTTATCATTTAGACCATAATATATCACTGCAGGTTTCATGATTAAATTTTTCAGTCTGTTTTTTAAAAAAATGAAACCCTGACGGTAAGATACCGGTCTAAATTATCAAAGACTATACGAATATACAAAAAAGGGATACTTTATGTCTGATCAAGAAATAATAATTCCGGTGACATTCTTTCTAACTGTAGCCGCAATATTCATTGTGGCAATCATCACCCGGCACCGTGAGAGGGTCATGATGATGGAAAAAGGTTTGTCGAGCGAAGAAATGAAATCAATGTACCTGAAGGATGTCCGCCGGAATCCCCTTTCATCACTGAAGTGGGGTATCGTTATCATGATGGCAGGTTTTGCTGCATTCATCGGAATTCTACTTCATCAGTATTTTTACGTTGAGGAAGGTATAATTGTCGGTATGCTCAGCCTCTTCGTGGGCATAGGACTAATTGTATTTTATTTAATTGCTTCAAAGAAGGTTAACCAGTAGCTGGCTCCGAAAATAGCAAGGGGATAACGTATACCGTTATCCCCTTCTCCTTTTAGATATAATCGCGGATTATTTTCTTTCGGCAAGCTTTCTGTCGATCATCATCAGCATGGCAGGAGAGTCGCCGATCATTTCCAACTGGTTGATGATTTCCACATCATTTTTCTCTTCCTC
>CAYGXH010000156.1:0-6936 GCA_964353675.1 uncultured Chlorobiaceae bacterium | reverse complement strand
AAAAACCAAACTACTGCCTCTTTCATAAAGTTAAAGGTACGCAGAAACATTTTTCGGGTTACATTCTCCAGTCTCGGCAAACGCATTGGCGGGAGATCGAGAAGCAGTGGAACCGGTTTGCCGTGCAGCATTTTGTTCAGTACAGTGCCAAGCACGATAAGAACAATCAGAATCGTGACAGTATATATCACCAACGCCTTGAAACCCGCTCCGGCCATGAGTGCGCTAATGACCGCGAGCTGGGCGGAACACGGAACGACAAACTGCAAGAGAGCTGTTGTGATTGTTTTTTCCCGCTCCGATGAGAGAATGCGTGTTGTCATCGTGGCGGAGGTAACACACCCGAATCCAAGTATAAGAGGAATAATCGCACGTCCGTTCAGTCCGAACCTGGTGAGACCACGGTCAACCATCGTTGCAAGGCGCGGAAGATAACCGCTGTCCTCCATGATCGATAATATCAGGTAAAATGCGGTCACCAGAGGCAGCAGCAAAAACAGCAGATATGTCGTTGTCATTGTGACAACGCCAAATTCACCGACCAACAGATCATTCATCCATGAATCAGGAGCGATGAATGCTGCGAAGAGACTGCGAATCCACGGTTCCCAGTGGTTTTTTCCGATCTCCACCGAGGTGAAGTTCACGACATCCTGTGCAACGATATCGCCGATGAAGAGAAAGGCAAGGTAGAGCGTGGCTATAAAAATCGGAATACCTGTAACTGGCCGGATAACTAACCGGCTCAGCCGTTCGGAAAACCTCTGGAGGGTCGATGTATCGGTCCAGACCTGATTGACTATGTAATTGACCCTGTTGCGGCGGTTGATATAAATTTCATCACGAAGTGTTCCGGGAGGTATCCCATGCCTGTTCGCAACGGCCTCATCGCCCTCAAGAATGAGGAGTGCCTCAGCCTGAGAACCGACCATCTTCAGCATTGAGTGGAGAGAAGAATGCATTTCCTTGAGTTGAATTCCCTCATGGGCTTTTTCGATGGCATCATGGAGATTTTCGAATCCCATTTTCTTCACAGCAACGATCGGAACAATCTCAACACCAAGGAAGCGGCTTAATTTTTGAATATCAATATCAATCTTATTAAGCCGGACTTCATCCATGAAATTCAGGAGGATGACGACTTTTTTCCCCATGTCGATCAGCTGTTGGGTAAGGAAGAGATCTCGTTCGAGGTGGTTCCCATCAACGATATTGAGGATGATATCACCGGTAAGAATAACATCGCGGGCAACCCGCTCTTCATCGTTGAAAGAAGAGACTCCATAGACTCCGGGAGTATCGTAGATTTCACATGAACGGTAGGTACCGCGTAGGATTTCCACCGTTGTGCCGGGATAATTGGACACCTCTGCGCTTAAGCCGCTCATTTCGTTGAAGATCACGGACTTTCCCACGTTGGGATTTCCCACGAGGACAATCTTTACTTTTCCGATTTCCCTTTCCAGAAACGATAGGTTCGTGTGACGGTGCTTTTCGTAATGCTTACCGTTTGTGGGCTTCTCGTCCATGATCACGATTCTTTATCTTCGATGAGTGTTACATGAATCTGTTTGGCTAATTCATGCCCGATCGCTATGTGCCGGCGGTGTTTCTTTAAAACAATCGTGCCGCCCGGTAAGCGTTCAAGGCACTGCATTCGCTCGCCTTCGTGAATCCCGAGTCGTATGAACTGCGCTTTAATAAGTCCGTGAGGAACCACAAGAATCCTTATTAATTGACCGGTTTTGACTAAACTCAGTAAGTGTGGTTTCTGTGATGTTTGCATTTTGATCAGCGTTATTTCAATACGTATAACAAATTAAACATCCGGAAAGTTTTAACCGGTCGATCTTTATATTCCTATCCCTCTGACTTACGGTGAAAAAGGTTCCATACGAATCTGTGGATACGGTGAAAAGAGAAAACCGGCGGTGCGAACATCATGATGCATTTCCCCGCAATGACTTTGACACCGTGATCCCTGCAGAAGGAAATTGCGGAGTCAGATTCGGAGCCCTGCTGAAGCCATACTCTCGGAATACCTGCCGCAGCCGCATCTCTGACAACCGCTTCAGCCTGTTCCGGCGGTACGACTACGATAGCGCCATCGACCTTCTCGGGTATTTCGCAGAGATTTCTGTAGCAAACATGGCGGCCGATTTTCTCCATGTGCGGATTGACCGGAATGACGCCGAATCCCTTGTCTGACAATTCTTTGTAGACGTAGTTACCGAATTTTTTCGGTTCCCTAGATACGCCGACTACGGCAAACTTTTTCTGTTGTACAAATTCTTCAATCGTAGCACGATCGGTTTGCATTATACTTTATCCAATGCTTTTGCAAGGTCGTGTATGATATCACTCGTTTTTTCCAGGCCGATAGATAACCGAATCCCTCCCGGATCAAGCCCGCTCCTGACTTGTTCATTGAGGGGAATCGCCGAGTGTGTCATTGAACTTGGATGTTCGATCAACGATCGTATGTGCCCCAGGCTCACGGCTAATGTGATACTGTATGCATGTTTTGCTATGTTGTTGATGAACCTTTCTCCTCTGATGTGCCGTGCCCGGGGTGTATTCCCTTTGAGAATGAAGTACAGGAGACTTCCCGGTGCAAATTTCCCGTCATAGTCGCGCATCTGTTTTTTGGCAAGTGCATACTGAGAAAAAGAGGGAAGGCCCGGATAGTTGACGGAGGCAACTCGTGGATCGCTCTGGAGGAACGAAGCGATTGCATGCGTGCTCTCCATCTGCTGACGCATGCGGGCCGCCAGACTGGGCAAACCGTACACCAGAAGCGGCCACGCGCTCTTTGCGGCAAGAGCGCCGCCAAAATCCTTCCGGAAGAGAAGAAGGATATCGTAACTCCACGCAGGCCCGACAACAACGCCACCCATGTCTGTTCCAAATCCACAGATATTTTTCGTCAGAGAGGCAATGACAAAATCCACGCCCAATTCGAGCGGCCTCTGACAGAAAGGGCTGGCGAATGTGTTATCGACGATGACAAATATTTTTCTTGCTTTCGGTCTTTTTTTGTTTACCTTTTTGACTTCATCGACGATAGCTTCTATATCAATTAATTCCAGTGTTGGATTGACCGGTGTTTCGAAGTAAACGACTCGTGTTCGGGGAGTGATGCGCCGGCGAAGGACCTCCGGTTTTTTTAAATCAACAAACCTGGTCCGGATGTTATACCGTGGATACCAATTCGTAAGGAGGGAATATGTGCAACCGTACAGAATATCGTGAGCGATTATTTCATCACCGGAACCTGTAACACTACCGAGCACAGCCGCGACTGCCGCCATGCCGGTGGAGAATGTCACCGCAACGTCGCCATTTTCCGCGGCCGCCAGGTTTTCTTCGAGAACTTCTTTGTTAGGTTCTCCGAGCCGGTCATAGATGTAGATCGGTGCGTGCGACATAACGGCAGACTTACCGGTATGGTGAGCAAATTCGGCAAAACCCATAGCGCCCCGCTTCGCCGACTCAAGGCGAAAAGTACTTGAGGATGAAATGGGAGGTACCACATGGTGGCTGAAATCCCACTTCTTCGTCACAAATTTTCCGTGGATAAGACCGGTTTCCAGCGAATGATTCGGAATCTTTTTTTTCTTCATGGCAAATCCCTGACATTTTCTTGAATGACAAGTTGTTTGAACTTCTTACGTGATTTTATTTCCTTGATAAAAAGGCGTGTTTCCGAACAAGACCTGCATCGCGAACGCACGGCGCACAGCATTTCCGAACGACACCACAGACTCTTGAAATCATACCCATGAGATCGCAGGTCTCCCGCCGCAATCCCCGCTCCCTGACAGAGGTAGAGTTTTCCGCAAGCGTCAAGAAATCCGAAAGTCCTGCCGGCAAGACATGTCGGTACCCATCGAGGGGATTTATCTCCGGAAGGTTTCACCATCTGACACTCGTCGGGCGATTGTATTGTATACTTAACACACTGGGGCGAAAGATACATATTGCTTGGGACCCTCTCTTTCATATCCGGGATATCAAGTAGGAATTCATCAATACTCCCCGGGTATTGTGCCGATCGGTTTTCCTTAGATGCAGATTGCCGGAAGCGCAGGTGGCAGTATAATCCCTTTGCACCTTTAAGAAATGAATAATCGAGATTAAAAGCGAGGGAACGACGATCCGGATTTTCGAGGGTAAGACTAAAATGTGCCTCCATACCGTTATCTTTCAGAAGTCCGACAGCTGTCTCCAAAGCTAGAAACTGGGGTGATTGCCGAAAGCGGGTATTGGCATCTTCTGCGATGCGTCCGTCGAGGATTATGCGGAAAATACGGACACCGTAAGTCCGATAGCGATTAATTATATCATGGGTCAGTTCTTCAGGCTGGAGTTCAATAATCATTTTGAGGTCAAGGGCGTGGCCGTAATCGATGATTTCGTGAATATTATCACGGTGTATGACGGATGGTCCTCTCACAACGATGATCGGTTTCGAAGTGCGGGCGATGCTGTCTAGCACGAGGAGACACTCATGCTGACTCAGCGGCAGAGAGCCGTTTGCATTGCTCTCACGGTTCGGTGTCAGCTCCCATACGATGAGTCTGGGCCGCAGTTCTTCCGGCGATTTCTCTGCAATTGTGTGTGTCATAGTACCCATGTTGTAGAGGTATCCCTCCTTGTCTTACCGAGGGATTATAAAATTTATCTCAAAGAACGACGGCGCGCTGATAGTGAGACAGTGGGCAGTCTATGCTGTATATCCATCCTGAATTTGGTCGAGGACGTCGAATTTTGATTTCATTAAGAGCTTCACTTCTTCGAGGAGTTTAATAGATTTTTGCCGCTGAATGATGAGTTCATTCAGAATGGCCTTTACATCGGGGTAATCGCACTCGTCGCGTAACGAGTCATATTGAATAATTGCCTCTTTTTCTCTCAAGGTAGCAATTTCCAATGCGTTACAAAATCCCTTACACGTGTGGACACAATCAACCCTTTTCTTTTCCATATCATCCTCCGTCAGGCTAGTGGGGTTGCAGCTTCGATAACTAATTTTTCACCAAGCTCGAGAGCTTCCTGGTTGATTTTCAACATATGGTGGTATCGCTCCGGAAGGACCTTAGATAATGCTTTCACAACCGATCCTATGGACACAACCTGGCACACGCTCAGGAATCCCCCCAGCATAATCATGTTTCTCACTTTGAGATTATTGAGTTTGAGTGCTTCAGCTTCGACGGGGACTGCCGCGATAGTGACATCCGTACGGGTCGGCGGAACGATGATGTTACCGCTGTCGTACATGATGATGCCGTTCGGTTTCACCGTTTTCTCGAACTTATCGAGCGAGGGTTGATTCATTGCGATAAGGGCATCGAACTTTCCGACAATGGGCGAACTTATCCGTTTATCGGATACAATTACGATGCAATTAGCCGTACCTCCGCGCATCTCGGGGCCGTAGGAGGGCATCCATGAGACCTCTTTACCTTCGACGATGCCTGCGTACGCGAGGGTCATTCCCATTGAGAGGATACCCTGCCCTCCAAATCCTGCGAATAAAATTTCGTGCGTCATATTTTTACTCCTTCTTCTCCGTCGCCGCCGGTTGTTTCTTTTCAATCAGTTTTCCGTCCACCTTCAGATCACCGGGCGGGAAGAATGCAAACATGTTTTTCTCAAGCCAATGATTTGCTTCAATCGGTGTCATTTTCCAGCCCGATGGACAGTTGGAAACCACTTCGATCAGGCATGTCCCTTTTTTATCCATTTGGTGTTTAACGGCTTTCTCAACCGCTTTCTTAAAGTGCCTGACGGCTGCCGGGGTGTGCACCGACTGACGCGTGACATAGTAAGTTCCCGGCAGAGTGGCAACAATTTCTGTCATCCTGATCGGATATCCCTGGGTTTCAATCTGCCGTCCCTCCGGCGTTGTACTCGTGACCATCCCAATGAGCGAGGTCGGAGCCATCTGCCCGCCCGTCATTCCGTAGATTGCATTATTGATAAAGATGATGAGGAAATTCTCGCCGCGATTGCATGCATGAATCGTTTCCGCAGTTCCGATCGCCGCTAGATCGCCATCACCCTGGTATGTGAATACAAACTTATCCGGTAAGAAACGTTTGATACCTGTTGCAACGGCTGTTGCACGACCGTGCGCAGCTTCCTGCATATCGACATTCATGTAATTGTATGCGATCACGGAGCAACCCACCGGTGCCACGCCTACTGTTTTGTCCTGAAGGCCGAGTTCTTCCACAACTTCCATCAGAACCTTGTGCACCACACCGTGTCCGCAGCCCGGACAGTAGTGCATTCGCGTGTCCGTCAAGGTCTCGGGTTTTTCCCAGACGATATCCATTCCATTCGTTTCGACTCTGATCTCAGCCATATTATACCTTCTCCTTCACTGCAATTGTATCGATGAATTTACGCAGATGCAATAAAATTTCTTCGGCTGTAGGAATGATCCCTCCCATCCGGCCGTAAAACTCTACAGGCACTTTTCCGTTGACGCCGATCCTGACATCTTCCACCATTTGTCCAGCATTCATTTCGACGACAAAGAATCCTTTGACACGGTCGGCGAGTGTTGAAAGCATATTATAGGGATACGGATAGAGTGTAATGGGACGCAGAATGCCGAGCTTAACTCCATCCTGTCTTGCCATTTCAACAACACGCTGACAGATACGGGAAGTAAGCCCGTACGCAACCAGGACGAATTCTGCATCATCTGTATCGAGAAGCTCATAGCGCACCTCTTCGCGTTCTATCCTGCGGTACTTTTCCTGCAACCGGATGTTGATCTTTTCCATATCTTCCGTCTGAAGGTGAAGCGATGTGATGACATTTGCCGGACGGTCCGGAGTTTTGCCTGTCGTTGCCCATGGCTTGGGCAGTTTATGTTTTTTCGGATCATAATCTGGGAAAACTATCTTCTCCATCATCTGG
>CAYGXH010000155.1:0-6986 GCA_964353675.1 uncultured Chlorobiaceae bacterium | reverse complement strand
ATAATCTGGGCGAGAATGTAACATACTACTGGCGGATAATTGCAAAGGACAGCCACGGTGATTCATCGGTGGGCCCCGTATGGAAATTCACTACGCTCTTTACTTGGTGCCCTGATATCCCAACAATAGAATATGCAGGAAAAATATATAATACGGTACGTATCGGAAAGCAGTGCTGGCTAAAAGAAAATCTTAATGTGGGTATAATGATAGATGGAATCAATGATGCCACTAATAATGGCATTATTGAAAAATATTGCTGGGATGATGATTTATTGAATTGTGAATTATATGGCGGATTTTATCAATGGAAAGAGGCGATGCAATATGATACAACTGAGGGGGCGCAGGGTATTTGTCCCCCCGGATGGCATATTCCGACATATGCTGAATTTCAAATATGCAGCACAGCCGTTCGTGGCCAAGCTAGTGCACTGATAGCAGTAGGCCAGGGTGAAGGAACAAACTCGAGCGGTTTTTCGGCTCTTCTATGTGGAGAATGTGGGAGTATCGGTGGATGTTACGCCTTGGGTTATGCCTATTATTATACATCTACCGGTTCATCGGATTTTCCCATACGCTTGGTATTGGGTTATTCCATGATACACTTCGAGATGACATATTGGACGGCTGGTTTAAGCATACGCTGCATTAAGGATTGAATAATTATCTATGCCTGGGATATCAAGATTTTACAAAATATTTAAGTTAATGTCATGATAGTGCTGAATGTATCTAGATGCTGCAATCATATCTGATAGTGCAATGCTCATATTTGTCAACTTATTTCTTAACATATGCGATTTATTTTATTGTTTTCATTTTTGTTGTTACCGTCATTGACTTGCGCTCAATGGATCCAAACAATCCATGTCGACCGAGGATGGAATCTTATATCTATCCCATTGAAAGTTAGTGACCGCAGTAAGTATACTCTATTCCCTACTTCTGTATCAGCCGCTTATTCATATCAAGATGAATACAATGACGAAGACACCTTGGATAATGGATTTGGGTACTGGTTAAAATTCGATTCATCCGAAACCATCGCTTTCGCGGGTGAGACAATTCACAGAGACACTGTCAATGTGAACGAAGGATGGAATATGATTGGATCAATTACAGAAATTATCCATGCCGATATGCTGACGACTGTGCCTCCCGAAATAATTGTATCCGATTTCTTCGAATATATACCGGGTTCCGGGTATAAGAGTTCTGATACGATCAAACCTGGAACTGGGTATTGGATTAAAATCAATCAAAGAGGTTCAATAATCATTTCATCTGGTCCGTCATGCCCGGGGATCCCAACTGTTAATTATTCAGGTAGAACCTACAACACCGTGATGGTAGGAAGTCAGTGCTGGTTGAAGGAAAATCTTAATGTAGGAACGATGATCCGGGGGATTGATACTGCAAAAGACAACGGCACCATCGAAAAATATTGTTACAATGACGATTCCACGAATTGCTATGAATATGGTGGCTTCTATTCGTGGGACGAAGCGATGCAATATGAAGTTAGAGAAAATGTCCAAGGTATCTGTCCTCCTGAGTGGCATATACCCTCACTTACAGAATATAAAATTTTGAGTACGACCCTGGGTAATGAGAGTAATGCGTTGAAAGCAATAGGCCAAGGTACAGGTATTGGAACGGGAACAAACATAAGTGGCTTCTCTGCATTACTTACTGGCCACCCAAACATAGATGGGGAATTCAGGGGTCTCGGATATTACACCGATTTTTGGAGTTCAACCGAATGCTATTGGAATTCCTCTTTCTTTATTGGTCTAAATTATGGAAATAACGATCTTTATTTTGATTATATTTATAAAATATTCGGCTTCAGTGTTCGCTGTATACTAAATAAGTCAACTCTTCCTATACCATGTCCGGGTATTTCCGAAGTAGAATATGCAGGTAAAATATACCAAACGGTTCAAATTGGAAAACAATGCTGGCTCAATGAAAATCTTAATGTTGGTATAATGATAGACAAGATGGATAATGCGGCAAATAACGGTATAATTGAAAAATATTGTTGGGACAATGAAATATCGAACTGTGAGATTTACGGTGGATTGTATCAATGGAAAGAGGCGATGCAATATGATACATCGGAAGGAATCCGCGGGATCTGTCCGCCCGGATGGCATATTCCGACATATGCTGAGTTTCAAATATGTAGCACTGCTGTATATGGTGATGCTAATGCGTTAAAGGCATTAGGACAAGGTACAGGCCATGGGTCAGGAACAAACTCGAGCGGTTTTTCGGCGCTCCTCTGTGGAGAACGTGGTTCGGGAGGTTTCTTCAACTGGGATTATGGATTTTTTTATTCTTCTACAAGTTCAGCAGATATTATGATGGGCATTATGTTGAATTATCATGATAATATAATAAGATTAGAAAAATCCTACTGGACTATAGGGCAGAGTATCCGCTGCATCAAGGACTAAGTGCGCTCAGAAACGCGATAGTATGCAGAAACACTGCAAGAAGCTATGGCGTGAACTGTAATCAAGATGGCGGCCTGCAAAAGAGGTTGTAGTATATTCATCACATGTGCTCAGCACCCACGTCGTAACGAATGTTATTCGTGCGACAAGTTGAGCAATTTGTTTTTTATTTCAGGCATCGAGATGATTTAAAAAAATAGGAATGATTTTTCATGCTGCAGGTTCACATCCGGGTAGCAAAAAAACAGGCCAATTCTTTTCAGAATCGGCCCGCCTGCGCTCTGCTTCGGCGGGCAGGCCCGAGCCGTAGCGGTTTACCCGCCATCTTTTTGGCGGGGGGTTGGGTCTTGTAATGACTTGCCATATCAAAATCAATCAAATCAAACCAAAATCAATGTTATTAAGAATCCAACTTTTGCAGAGTTAGAATCGGAGGATGATATTCTTTGTGAGATGGAGTTGGAATAATTGTTTTAATTGATGAGTCTACTTATTCAGAGGAGGAAAAACACACAGATTTAAAAGGAAAACACTGATTCTTCTTGTTAAAGCCTGTTTTTGATTTTATATCAAATTCTTCCTACCTTCTTTCATCATATCCATGGGAATTATGATAGGTCAAACCATATCACATTATAAGATTTTAGAGAAGCTCGGAGAGGGTGGAATGGGCGTAGTTTACAAAGCCCATGATACCAAGCTCAAACGGGATGTTGCTTTGAAGTTCCTACCTGCTACACTTCATCCTTCCCCTGAAGAGCTTAAACGCTTTGAACAAGAAGCTCAAGCAATATCGGCGCTAAATCATGCCAACATTGCTACGATCCATGATATCGATGAATACGAGGGGCAACACTATCTAGTTCTTGAATACATCCCAGGTGGTACACTCAAATCGAAGCTCAGACAACTAAAACTGGATGATAAAGACTTCTCCATAAGTGAAGTGCTTGACTATGGAATACAGATGGCCAAAGCATTAGCGCATGCACATCAACATGGTATTATACATAGGGATGTGAAGACGGATAACATCATGCTAATGGAAGATGGCACTGCGAAGCTAACGGATTTCGGCCTCGCAAAGCTCCGCGGGAGTATTCAACTTACGAAAACCGGAAGTACGGTTGGTACTGCAGCCTATATGTCACCTGAACAAGTGCGTGGTGAAGAAGTTGATTACCGTTCTGATATCTTTTCTCTTGGTGTTGTGCTCTACGAACTTGCGACGTCGCGTTTGCCATTCCGCGGGGAATTTGAGACTGCCTTGAGTTATTCCATCCTCAATGAAAATCCTGCTCCAGTGAGATCGCTGAGAAAGGAAACCCCGGCAGCACTTGAAAAGATTATCGATCGCTGTCTGGTGAAGGATAAGACAAAGCGATATCAGAATGCAGAAGAAGTTGTCAGTGCTTTGCGGGAGGTTGAGCAGCAGATATTGCCAACGATCAAGGTTCAAAAGAAAACAAGGAAGCTTGCCATGATTGTTGGAGGTACCATTATCGTTGTTGCCATGATTGTTCTCGCCTATTTTATTGTACCTCGTGAAGAGAGACCAGCCTCCAGATTGAAGATGATAGCAGTCCTTCCCTTTGAGAATCTTGGTCCCGCCGAAGATGAATACTTCGCTGATGGACTGACCGACGAGATTACTTCACGCCTCAGTTCGATTCTCAGACTTGGAGTGATTTCAAGGACCAGCTCCATTCAATATAAAAAGACAACAAAAACACTCCCGGTTGTTGCGAAAGAGCTCGGTGTAGATTACATCCTCGAGGGGACCGTTCGATGGGTGAAAACAGGAAGCACAGAGAGAATCCGTATCACCCCTCAGCTTATCAAGGTCTCCGGTGACGTGCATCTCTGGGCGGACAACATCGATCGCACGCTTGATGACATTTTTGCCGTCCAAACAGAGATCGCCACGCGAGTTGTGAAATCCCTTGATATAGTGCTGGGTGAAGGTGAGAAAAACGTCATCGAAGCGATTCCTACAAAAAACGTCGAGGCATATCAGGTCTACCTCCAAGCTCTGACTATTTCCGAAAGGTACGATCACTCGAACATTGAGACAGCCATTGAGATGTTACAACGCGCAGTCCAACTCGATTCAATGTTCGGATTAGCCTATGCAAAACTCTCCTTTGTTCATCTGAAGTACTTCTGGTACGGATTCGATCATACGAAAGAACGCCTTTTACAAGCGAAAGAATGCCTCGACAGGGCATTAGCACTCCAAAGTGAATTGCCGGAGGCATACATCACACTTGGCTACTACTACTATTGGGGGTACCGTGACTATGATCGGGCGCTCAAGGCATTCGCTATTGCAGAAAAGAAACTGCCACACAACAGCGACGTTCTTTCAGATGTTGCCTACATCTGGAGACGGCAGGGGAAGTTTGAGGCAGCAGTAGAGCGGCTGAAGAAGGCGTTCGAACTTAATCCACAAGACGCAGGTCTTCCGCTCGAAATCGGTAGTACGCTGTGGATGCTTGGCAAGTTTGCTGAAGCTGAAGTTTACCAAGACCGTTCAATTTCTCTTATGCCCGACCAGGAAACAACCTACCTGTGGAAGGCTCGGATGTACCTCTGCTGGCTCGGTGACACCAGAAAGAGCCGAACTGAACTTGATCACTCACCGACGCAGAACCAGGCTTGGATAGACTTGACATGGCTCGAAATCTATGAACGCAACTTTCAGGCGGCACTAGACCGTTTAGCCCATGCACCTGTGAGCACATCTGTGGAGCAGCAGTGGATCATTCCAGTTTCTCAACTAAGAGGAATGGTGTACGGGTTTATGGGCGATTCAGCGCGATCCCGATCGTCATTCGATACTGCCCGGGTGTTCCTGGAATCCGAAATCAAGAAGAGACCTGATGACTACCGGCTTCATAGCTCTCTTGGAATCGTCAACGCCGGTCTTGGGTGTAAAGAGGACGCTGTCCGAGAGGCAGAACTCGCGGTTATGCAGCTACCGATATCTATGGATGCGATGTTTGGTTTAAATCCACTCGTGTACTTGGCTCAGGTCTATATAATGGTCGGGAAATACGACGCTGCTCTTAACAAACTGGAATTTCTCTTGTCGCCTCGTGCTCCCAAATATATCACAGCACCTATTCTTCGCCTTGATCCAATCTATGACCCGCTCAGGAACAATCCAAGATTTCAGGCGTTGCTGGCAAAAGGAGAATAATTGATATGACTTCTCTTATCGGTCAAACCATATCACATTACAAGATCCTTGAGAAGCTTGGTGAGGGAGGGATGGGTGTGGTTTACAAAGCTCACGACACTAAACTCGACCGCGATGTTGCGTTAAAGTTCCTTCCCCATTATCTCACGAGTGATCCGACCGAAAAGGAGCGCTTCTACCACGAAGCTAAAGCTGCTTCCGCACTTAATCATCCCAATATTACTACAATACATGAGATTGCCGAGTACGAAAATCAACTCTTTATTGCGATGGAATATGTAGAAGGTAAAACTTTAAAGCAGCTTATTGAAAAAGAAATCCTGCCGATCAAGAAAGTTCTAGATATTGCAATTCAGGTATGTGATGGACTTGCGGCAGCGCATGAAAAGGGGATTGTTCATCGCGATATCAAGAGCGAAAATATCATGCTGACACCCAAGGGACAGGTCAAGATTATGGACTTCGGACTGGCCAAGGTAAAAGGTGCAACGAAGCTGACCAAAGAAAGCTCTACGCTTGGAACTGCAGCATACATGTCACCGGAGCAGGCACAGGGTGAAGAAGTGGATCACCGATCTGATATATTCTCCTTCGGTGTAGTATTATATGAATTATTAACAAGTAAGCTTCCATTCAGGGGAGAACATCATGCGGCGTTAATGTATTCCATTGTAAATGAAGAGCCTCCGCCAATTGCACGCTTTAATGATAAAGTGACTCCTGAAATTGAGCGTATTGTTTTAAGGGCACTATCGAAGGATAAGGAAGACCGCTACCAGCATGCTGATGATCTTTTAGCAGAAATAAGACATGAACGCAAAGAGCTGGAGTATGCTAAAGTAGGTTCTGGAACTACTACAGTTCCAGCCGTTCCTATTAAATCAAAACATCGATGGATGAAAAATGCAATTGTCGGTTTCGTTATTCTTTTAATTGTAGTACTCGGCATCATATTCAACCCATTCAATATTGAGATAGGTACGAAGAAGGCAGAAGGGGCGAAGCAAAAATCTATTGCAGTCCTCCCATTTTCAAATCTCAGCGGTAAAGAGGAAGATGAATTCTTCTGCAACGGGATAACAGAAGATGTTATTACACAACTATCCAGGATTGCGGATCTGAGTGTTATTTCACGGACCTCTGTAATGCGTTATAAGGGAACTACTAAAAGCCTGCAGGAAATCGGAGCAGAGCTGGGTGTGGAGTCAATACTTGAGGGAAGCACGCGGAAAATTGGGAATCGCGTCAGGATCGATGTAAAGTTGGTTGATGCAAAAACAGATAGAAATATCTGGGCTGAAAACTACGACAGGGAGGAA